>JAPXND010000115.1:0-7588 GCA_033808695.1 Armatimonadota bacterium | reverse complement strand
GATATGTGCGTTACATTTCAGCACAGCGGGTTTAGATGCGGCGGAGATATAGTGATGACCGAGATGCTTGAAAGCCTTCCAAATGTGGAGCTTCAGCTTGCTTATCTCAGAGGAGGTGCACAGCAGTTTGATAAAGACTGGGGTATATGGGTATCTCCCTGGTATTATGGTAAAGTCCCTAGTGAAGACACAGAGCTGTGGCCTAATACCATCGCTCAGCCGGGTGAAGGTCATGCGCCATCATCATTCAGACGATGTTTGTATATGTCGTATGTGTCAGGTGCAAGGGTGCTGACCATGCAAGAGACGGAACCGATTTTTTCCAGAAAAGACGGTGGGGGATACAAGCTTGCAGCATGGGGCGCCGAGCTGAAAAACTTCTGGGATTATGCAAAGAATAATACAGAACAGATGAAACCGATTATAGAATTAGCGCTTATGGTGGATAAAAACAATGGGTGGGCGCCGGGGCATTTGAATGGTGATTGGATAGACCGGGAGTCAGTGTGGGGGAAGCTGCCGATTGAAAAGAGTGACAATATGCTGTCCAGATATCTTGATGTTCTGCTTCCAAATTACGGACGTGAGAAAGATTGGTGGAAGGAGAAAGGCAGAACGTATCCCGGATATTTCGCTCAGTCTCCTGCCGGCGCCTTTGACATAGTGGCATCAGATATTAGTGCAAAAAAGCTATCTAAATATCGATATGTGTTTATGATGGCTGATTTTGATATGAACAAGGATTTGCTGTCTGTTCTGAGAGAATATGTGCAAAATGGCGGAAATCTGTTTATCAATGCAAGCCAGATGCGGCATAAGGAATCATTTGTGCAGGATGTGGAATTCCTTGGTGCAGCAATTGGTGAGAAGTATGAATTTTCCAATTGGAGCGGCAACAATCTGCTTATGCGGCGGATTTATACATCTGACAAGATTGCCGTTAAGAAAACGATTGCCGGAATGACTCCGGGTGAATATCCTGAGCCATGGTATGCTGCTCAAGACATTCAACTGAAGGGAGCCGAAGTTATTGCTGATGATGGTAGCGGAAACCCGGTTTTAATCAGGAATAAATTCGGTGAGGGGTATGTCTATCTGTCTACACCAGAATACATGCTTCATGGATTTGATGAATATAAGCAGACTCTGAGTTTGTATAGAAATATGATTCTTAATACCATTAAAACCTCCCCTATAAATGTAACATCTGTGGGAAAAAATACATCAGAGAATGATATTTCATGGACTGCATCATATCAGGGTGATTCTGTGATAGCAGCTATTGCAAATCATGGCAAATCAAACAGGAAAGTGGATGTTCACTGGCGAAAACCGTGCAAGGTCGGAACAGTGGAGGTTGGCAGTAAGGAGATAGAATCGAAGCAGGTGGAAAGCGGCATGGTGTTTACTGTGAATGTATTATCAGAAGATATAATCCTGCTTAGAATAAGGCTGTAGGAGAGTTGGTTTGGCAGCTCAGCAAAAAAGCGGAGGGAATAATTCTCTCCGCTTTTTTAAATGGTCGGGGCGGCGGGATTCGAACTCGCGACCTCATGTTCCCAAAACATGCGCGCTAACCAAGCTGCGCTACGCCCCGTTACTGCCTGCAACCCTAATATTCTACATGTTTTTAAGATTTCAGTCAATACCGCAGCAGCAAATTATGCTAAAAGATATAAGATTAAATCGTTTTTCAGTAAATTTAAAGCATTGCAGCAATATTTTTTAGATTTTGCAATCCGGTTTCCAGTGCAAATCTATTGTCTTCTACTCCTTCAAACTCTATTGAGATAAAGCCATCATAGCCGGCATCTTTGAGCGCTTTAAGACAGCCGTAAATGTCTACATCGCCATGACCTGTAATTGCGCCTCTGAGCCAATTTTTGCCTCTGCTTGGGAACCAGCCTGCCCCCGGGTTAGCTGATGCCGGTTTAACATGAAAGTCCTTTGCATGCACATGGAACGCCCATGATGCCATCTGTTTAACCGCAACTACGGGATCTTCATCTGCGCAGAGGAAGTTTCCAATGTCAACAAGCGCTCCCATATTTGGATGGTTCACACGGGATAGAATGAGACTGCATCTGTCGGAATCCTGAATGAAATATCCATGATTTTCGAACATGGTTTTAACGCCTATATCTGCTCCATATTCAGTTACTTCTCTGCAGCATTCTACCAATGTTGGCAATGCTTCTATATAATCTTCAAGTTCAGATTTATTGCCGTGCGCTCCAGTTGTTACATCATGACGCATACAGGGGGCGCCTAATGCTTTGGCAATGTCTAGTTCACCCTTTAGTCTGTTCACTTCATCTTTTTGGCTGCCATTGTTTTTGGGTTTTAGGAAGTCGGCGCCAATGGTGTAACTCATTATTTCCATTCCGGTTTCCAGAACTTTTTCTCTTACCTGTGCAGCGATTTCCAGCTGGTTGTTATCAGACTGACTGAGGCTGCCAAAATCTGTAAATTCCATTCCTTCAAAGCCTATTTCGGCTGCCATGTTTATGATGTCGAATATGTGTGTTCCGCTGGCTAAATATCTGCTGAAACTGTAACTGCTTACTCCAATTTTCATATGTATCACCTGCTTGGTTTTTTGATGATATAGTTATGTGTTTTATGCAACATATCCTTCTTATGTTTAATGTTGAAGGAATTCTCATTTATAAATAGAATTAATTAGTAATTATTATTTAAGTGAAATGGAGAATTAATATGAGTTTTATAAAAAAGTATGATGATCTTATTGTTAGAATAGAGTCATCAAAGGTTTCATCAACTCCGGCGTGCAAAAGGCTGATGCATGAAATTCACTTTGCACAGATGTTCAGTGAACTTTTTCCAGATACGAACAATGAATGGAATAATCTTATCATTAAAGCAATGGAAGAGTTTACAGATACGATTGAGCGCGGAGGAGCATATGATCTTGAAAAAGCTGTATGCAAAGCCGAATCTGTTATGGCGCCGATAGGGACAGCAGCAAAAGAGTATACTATCCATTGCTGCGGGCATGCTCATATAGATATGGACTGGATGTGGCCGTTTCCTGAGACTGTAAGCATATGCCATGATACATTTTCAACCGTTGATAAGCTGATGGATGAGTTTCCCGATTTTAAATTCAGTCAAAGCCAGGTGTCGGTATACGATGCAATGGAGAAGTATTCGCCGGAGATATTCGAGCGGATAAAACAGCGGATTGCAGAGGGCAGATGGGAACCGCTTGCCACTCAGTGGGTAGAGGGTGATAAGAATATGGCATCGGGAGAGATATTATGCCGTCATCTGCTCTATTCCAAGCGATATATGAACAAGAAGTTTGGTATTCCTTATGACCAAGTGAAAATTACATGGGAGCCTGATACATTCGGGCATGCATGGAGTCTGCCGTCAATTTTATCGCGGGGCGGAGTTACCAGATATGGTTATGGCAGAATGGCGCCGGATAAGTGGCTGTTCTGGTGGAAAGCTCCAGACGGATCTAAGCTTCTAAGCTTTTTCTATAACAAGCTTCCTACTTTTAGTGTCGATGTACCAATAGACCATCTATCTAATTCCATTGTGGATTATATAAAAGAAAATGGATTAAAGGATTTTCTTACTTTTTATGGCGTAGGTGATCATGGCGGCGGACCCACAAGACAAATGATAATGAAGATTCTTGAAGCGGACAGCTGGCCGATATTCCCTAATTACAAGCTGTCTACAATGGATGAATACTTTTCGGCGGTTGAAGCTCAGAATTTGGATCATTTGTTTGTGCTTGATGATGAGATCAACTTTGTATTCGATGGCTGCTGGACTTCAGAGAGCAGCATTAAGCACGCAAACCGTGTAAGTGAGAACGTGATTCCGGAGGTAGAAGCGCTTTCTGTAATTGCAAGCAGAATATCCGATTTCCAATATCCGTCGGAGAAGTTAGAAGAGGCATGGCAAATGGCTATGTTCAATCAGTTTCATGATATACTTCCGGGTTCCGGTATTCATGCTACATACAGGCGGGCTGAAGGACAGTTCCAAGAGATACAGACAATAACGAATATGATAAGAGCAAGAGCTTTAAAGCAGCTTGCACGTAAAGCAAACACCAGCAAAACATTTGGAATAGATCCGCCAACTGGCAGCCAGGGAGAAGGTGTTGGACCCGGAATAGGCGGCGGAGCAGGTGATCTTGGCACCATGGGCGGAGTTTCCGCATGGGGAGCAGGATCAGTAACCGGAGATCCGTTTATCATCTATAACCAAATGCCATTTGCTCGTTCCGAAATGGCAGCTGCCCGTGTTTGGAATAAGGATATTCCGCATGACAAAATAACAGTGCGTGGTTCTGATGGTACATCGGTTGCAGGTCAGGTTATAGAAACAGGCAACTACTGGCTTTATCATAATTACATTACAGTGCTTTTCCCAGCAGCAAATGTGCCTGGAATGGGATACAAAACCTATATAATAGAACGTGATCCGGCTCCAAATGTACAAAAAGGGGTAAGTTTCACATCACCATCGGTAATGGAAAATGAGTATCTAAAGGTTGAGCTTGATATGAAATCCGGTGGAATAGTGCACATGATTGATAAAGAAACCGGATATGATTATGTTGCAGAAAATGAGATGATGGGCATTCTGGAATATTGTCATGAAGCAGCTAATCCTATGTCATCATGGACTATCGGACCGCTTATGAGCGCTGAGAAATTGATAGATGAAGGGAAACTCATCGATCGCTGGCAGGGATTTGATTTGCCATGTAAAGGCGGACTTCCATTCAGCTTCGGCAGGACTGAGAATCCATTCCCGCCTACTGAGTATCCTCAAAAAGGTCCGTATAGATGTTCTGCAAGGTTTGGCAGGGATGTAAAGAATTCCAGAGTATGGGTGGAAATAGGTCTGAACGCTAATTCAAGAATGGTTGACTTTAGGGTAATTGCAGACTGGCGTGAGATAGGTACACCAGAGCTGGGAGTGCCAATGCTTAGAATAGCTTTTCCAACCAGAATTTCGGATACAAAGGGAACATACGAAATTCCATTTGGCAGTATAGAGCGCAAACCTGACGGAAGAGAGGTTCCAGCGCTGAAATGGGCGGATTTATCAGGCAGCAAGATCAATGCTGATGGCAAGTGCGGAATTACTATGGTGAATGCAGATAAATACGGGCATAATGCCAATGACAATACTCTAAGGCTTACATTAATACGATCCAGCTTCAATCCGGATCCGGTTCCTGAGGTTAAGAGACATGATATCAGATTTGCCATAATTGCACATGACGGAGAGTGCAATGTATCCAACGCAATTAATGAAGGTGCGGCGTTTAATCTTCCAATGTCAATACTAAGCACGGATATACATACAGGCGATCTTCCTGGGGAGATGGGGTTTGTTGAGGAGCTGACGCCCAATGTTAAAGTTGCATCGGTTAAGAAAGCTGAAGATTCCGATGCCATAATAGTAAGGTTGTTTGAATCAGCAGGTATTGAGACTGTAGGTGAAGTTAGGATATCTGGCTTGGCGGTTGAAAACGCATCAGTTCAGGAAGTGGATATTATCGAATCGCAGCTGCAAGTTTCATCTGCATCAATGGATGGAGATGTTCTTAAGGTAAAACTTCCTGCACATGGGATAGCTACAGTAAAAATCGGCTGAGATTAAATAAGAGAGGAAAATTGTTTTATGAGATTGTTAGCAGTTTGTTGTGTAATAATTACTGTATCCTGCGCTGGAGCTAATGCAGCTAAAGATACAGCGCTTAGGCTTGCTGATGGAAAACCGTTGGTAGGGATCTACTATTTCACTCATTGGTGGGAGCCGTGGAAAAGCAGCGATGATAGGATTATTCAAGACTTGAAAATGCTGAAAGGCAGAGGCTTTAACACCATAATGCTTGATTCAGAGTGGTCGCAGATGATAGCCGGAAACTGGAAGCTGCTTGATCGCGGGCATGAATTGGCTAAAAAAGCAGGTGTAGAAATTCTCCCATGGCTCAGTTTGAAAGTCTGGGCGGATATCGGCGGCGCTGATAGAGCCGAACTGATAAAAGATATGTATGGCGTAACGATAGAACACGGAAAGAATCCAGATGGTACAGATGGTCGTGTGAAGCCATACGACCCTGCTGTTATAGAAGCCGGATATAGATATTCTGTCGATTATATCGAACGTTATCTTGATAGCGGAGCGCTGCTTCATGTTATGTGGAATGGTAAATTGCGTCCGGTAGTTGCACTTACCGTAGAACTTGAATGGAGTGGAAGCGCGGATGTTTTAACTCAGCAGATGTTCAGACTATGGGTTAGGGCAAAATATGGAGATCAGCTTTCAAAACTCAATAAAGAATGGAAAACATCATATACAGGATTTGAGCAGATTGACATGTATGATGATTCAGTTTTTGATCTTAAGGCTCATGTAAAAAAGAAGTCGCAGCATCCAAAAGCCGTTGAAGACCATGTTGAATTCAGGGCGCAGGTTGTAGATATATCGCTTGGAGAGATAAAGCGAAGGCTGCTTGAAAAATACCCAGATCTGCTTATTGCCAGCGAGCTTCCATATCAGTTTGATTCAGACCATCCGCATGCAGAAAGCTACAGAGTGTCTGGAGGAGCGAATATATCATCTGCCAAACACGCGGACATGCTTGTGATAAGGGCAACTGATTCGCTTACTAAAGCGGAAGAAAAGGCAGTGTTGAAACATAAGAAGCAAACAGGTCAGAAGATCATTCTTACATATAGAACATACTGCACATGGGGACCCAAATTGCTGGAAGGAACAACTACATATAACCAGATGAATGAACAATTTGCGGAACAGGCTGCAAGGGTTGCAGATGGATTTGGCTTTTACAGCTGGAATGAAATGGTTGATACTCATGTAGTGCAAGATCCGGTTCCTTCTTTGCATGAAAACAGCCGAATCACTAAAGAAGAGTTTGAAGCCACGTTTAAATCACTGGGAATGATGGCGGATACATTCATCAAAGCAAAAGATGCGGAAGATGATGAATAAGCAGATGCAGCTTAAATAGCCTCTAAATGTCCCTCTTAAGCAAGGGATACATTTTTGTAAAGACCTACATGTTGCAGGCAGATTAAGCTCCTTCGACTCTTAATGGAATCGGAGGAGCTTACTGGTTATACTATATCTTTTATTCTATCTTCAAATGGCGCTAATTCCGGCAAACCGTTTTCGGGTGAATCCATATACCAGTAAGCGGTTGCCGTATAATCATCTACGCGTTCCATTACTTCAGCGCGCTGGGGGTCGGATTCAAGCTCTTCTCTTGTATAAAATTGGGAGCCGTCTCCTGCTTTCATGAAGGTTATAGAGGGGTCCTTCTCCAATGAGTCCAACATGCTCTGATACAATGGACCGCCCATGACCTGTATAAATACCCTTATATCTTTATAAAAATATACAGGATCGGGTATATGGAACCTGTAGAATCCGAATGCATCTTTCAGAGTGTCATTTTCATCGTTTGGTGATATGAAATGGTTGCCCTGGAATCTGTTGTAGAATAACCCCTGTCCGTATGCGGTTCCTATGTAATCTTCGGTGCCGGTACCGCATAGTGTAGGAT
>JAPXND010000114.1:0-7617 GCA_033808695.1 Armatimonadota bacterium | reverse complement strand
GCCCTTATCATTGTTGATAAGCCCATGCCCAGAGTTAGCAATATAAAGCACAGACTTCCGTCCTTTCAATCCATCCCAGTATAAATTCAATGCATCCTGCGGCCAATAAGGATCATTTGAACCATTAATAATCAGTTTTGGCATAGTCAAATAATTCCTATAATGCCAGGGGTCAATTGCATCTGCTATAGGATCTTTATTTTCTCCTGCGATAACACTCTGCAGATCATATTTTGTATAATCGTCTATCATCTCACTATATTCACCAAATGAAACTATCTGTCGTTCCATTTGCGCCGTAAGATTCAGATTATCATAGACCATTGGAATTATGCCCTTTATTCGCTGTCGGTCAACCGCTGCAGCAAGCCAGGTAGTCCATCCACGTTTTGAGACACCCATAACAACAAATTTATTTATCTTGGGATAGTCTTTTTTAATAGAAAATTCCTGAATTGTATCCATAGCTCTCAATGCAGATTTTACCATTGGAAAATGTAGCGGCCATGTTGCATCCTTTGTTTCAAAATACTGAATAAGTGTATAGGCAATAAGAGCATCCTCGTATAAATTGTCAAACAAAGGTTGATTGGGGACATCAAATAATACAGCTACTGTACTCTTGGTACGGCTTGCAAGCAGTGATGCCAGCGCCAATTCATCATTATTACCGCGATAATTACCTGTAATAAACAATGATGCTGTATTTGGATATTTGCAGGCAACAGGTCTGAAAATTACTACTTTATGTTTCCATGTAATTCCCTGCCAAACTTGACTTACCATATCGACTTCAATTTTCATTACAGATGGATTTTTAGATTCATTTTGTATACTCCATGTAAAATTGTTATCCGGAATATTTACATAATCATTCAATTCAGTAGATAAACCCATCGATGCTATAACAGCCAATATTATTATGATTAATAATATACTTTTCATTTCCCCTCCATAATCTAATCGTCAAATGCCTGATTCTATATATTTATTATAAATAATACTTTATTTTGATTATTTATTCAATACATTTTGAAATATTAACTCCTTATAACTATATAAATTTCTTAGCACTCATGCTTACTTGAATGGAAGTATTCATTTGATTTATAATAAACATTACCATTAAATAAAATTTACTTTAAATTATGATATGTTCAGTTAGGGAGCAAAGAGTTATTATGGGTAGTAAAGATTTAATATTAGGTGTCGATGTAGGATCTGTAAGTGTTGATTCAGCCGTTATTGACCAAAATGGAAAAATTATTGAAACTGATTATGTAAGGCATAAAGGACTTCCAGTAAATACAACAGTAGAACGTACAAAAAGAATATTATCAAAGTATGAAAATAGAATTGCTAAACTAGCTTTTACAGGTTCTGGAGGAAGAAGACTATCTAAAAAGCTGAATGGATTGTTTGTAAATGAAGTTATAGCTCAGGCAACTGCAGCACATCATATTAATCCAGAGATAAAAACCATTATAGAGATAGGCGGAGAGGATTCTAAGCTCATATTCCTGAGAACAGGTGATCCAAACTCCACAGAAGTATCTATTGCAGATTTTCAGATGAACACCGTGTGCGCAGCCGGTACTGGATCGTTTCTTGACCAACAAGCTGCAAGAATGAATTTAACTATAGAGGAATTTGGCGATCTGGCTCTAAAATCTGAAACTCCACCAAGAGTTGCCGGACGTTGTACAGTGTTTGCTAAAAGTGATATGATACACTTACAGCAAAAAGCAACTCCTGTTCATGATATTGTTGCCGGGTTATGTTTTGCTCTGGCACGCAACTTCAAAAGCACTGTGGGATCGGCAAAGCAACTGGAACCTCCTATTGCATTTCTTGGCGGCGTAGCTGCTAACAAAGGAATTGTAAGAGCGCTGGAAAGTGTTCTTGATTTGGAGACCGGTGAACTTATTATTCCTGAATACCATGGTTGTACCGGCGCCATAGGAGCAGCTATTGCAGCGTTAAATTCCAGCAAACAACTCAAACCAAACTTTGAAATTCTTGATGAACTAAACGATGGAAGCCTTTCAGAAATCTCAAATGAGGGAGTTAACCCTCCTCTTAAAATCATAAAATCTACAACACCCAAAGACAATTCATGTGATCCGCATCCAACAAGCAAGGTTCCAGCATATCTTGGCGTGGATGTCGGTTCTGTAAGCACAAATGTAGTAGTTATGGATGCTAATAAGAATGTGCTCTCAAAACGGTATTTGATGACTGCAAGCAGACCGATTGAAGCAGTAAGACAGGGACTTCAGGAAGTGGGCGATGAAATCGGCCACCTAGTTGATATCAAAGGTGCCTGTACAACAGGATCGGGAAGATACTTGATTGCAGACTTCATCGGCGCTGATGTGGTAAGAAATGAGATAACTGCACAAGCAAGAGCCGCTGCCGAGATAGATCCACAGGTTGATACAATTTTTGAAATAGGCGGACAGGATTCAAAATATATTTCCTTGAATGAAGGCGCAATTGTAGATTTTGAAATGAACAAGGTCTGTGCAGCCGGAACAGGTTCTTTCTTGGAAGAGCAGGCAGAAAAACTTGGTATAAACATCAAGGAGCAATTTGGAGATATGGCCCTGTCATCTGAAAAACCCGCCAATTTGGGTGAAAGATGTACAGTTTTTATTGAGACTGAACTTGTAAGACATCAACAGGCAGGTATATCTACAAAAGACCTGGTTGCGGGACTGAGTTATTCAATTGTAAGAAACTATCTTAATCGTGTAGTTGGCAATAAACGTGTTGGCAGCAATATTTTCTTCCAGGGAGGCGTTGCTGCTAATAAGGGTGTCATTGCTGCTTTTGAGGCAGTTACCGGAAAACCTATTATCGTTCCTAAGCATTACGAAGTAACAGGCGCAATAGGATGCGCATTTATCGCCATGGATGAAGATAAAGGCAAAGGAAGCACATTTAAAGGTTTTGACTTAAGTAAACGACATTATGAAATAACATCATTTGAATGCAAAGAGTGCTCCAACCGATGTGAAATAAACAGAGTAGTAGTTGATGGCGAAAAACCGCTGTATTATGGAAGTCGCTGTGAGAAATACGATGTAGACAAACGCACCAAAGAAAAAGAACTGTTCCCTGATTATTTCGCTGAGCGGGAAGAAATGCTAAACGCTCCATATGATCCATCTGAACCGATTCCCCAGAATGCAATAAAAATCGGTATTCCAAGAGCGCTTCTATATTATGAGCTTTATCCATTTTGGCAGGCATTCTTCAACGAATTAGGGTGTGAAATTGTTCTCTCTGATCTTACAACCAAGAGAATAATCCATGACGGCGCTGAAAAATCTGTTGCTGAAACATGTTTCCCTATGAAAGTAGCTTTGGGACACACCATTAATCTTTTATCTAAAGAAATTGACTACATTTTTCTACCAAGTGTAATAAACCTTCAGCTTCCTGATAAAATGATGACAGACAGCTTTGTGTGTCCATATGTTCAAAGTTTTGTATATACGGTAAAATCGGCTATAGATTTCAACAAATATGGCATGAGAATACTCCAGCCAGTTATATACATGCAGCTTGATGATAAACACAGAACAGAAGCCCTAAATGATGTAGGTAAAACTCTGGGCAAGTCAAAATCAGAGGTGGCACGGGCTGTTGAAGCAGCTGGCAAGAATCTTCAGTCATTCCAAGACAAGCTTGTAGCACGCGGCAAGGAAGTATTAGATTCCATCCCTGCTGATGAAAAAGCCATTGTTGTAATCGGACGCGCTTATAACAGCTGCGACCCCGGTGCTAATCTTGAAATACCGAAAAAATTGAATAAAATGGGCGTAAGATGTATACCAATTGACTTCTTACCTATTGATTCTGTTGAGTTGCCAAAAGACTGGAAAAACATGTATTGGCGATATGGACAAAAGATACTATCTGCAGCTGAGATTCTGGCAGATGACCCTCGACTTTTCCCACTTTATCTGACAAATTTTGGATGCGGACCCGATTCGTTTATCCATAAATTCTTCCGTGATAGATTAGGAAACAAACCTTGTCTGGTTATTGAAGTAGATGAGCATAGTGCAGATGCCGGAATGATAACAAGATGTGAAGCATTTATGGACAGTTTACAGAATGCAAGTAAATTAGCAGAAGATGAACATAAATATAAAAAGATTGAAATAAAACCTGGAACAAAAAGAATTATGCTTATTCCTAACATGAGCGCTCATGCATTTGCACTAAAAGCTGCGTTTGAATCTTGTGGAATGAATGCAGAGGTACTGCCTGAACCTGACGCTGAGACTTTGGAATATGGCAGACAGTTTACTACCGGCAAGGAATGTTTCCCTTGTATTGTTACTACCGGTGATATGATTAAATTTACTAAAAGGCCCGATTTTGACCGTGATAAATATGCGTTCTTTATGGGAGGATCCGGCGGACCATGCAGATTCGGTCAATACAACACATTGCAGCGTATGGCGCTTGATGAAGCCGGTTATCCGGATATTCCTATATATGCTCCTAATCAGGCATCGAGTTTCTACAATGATTTGGGAATGGTCGGCAGAAACTTCCTTAATTCAGGTTGGCTGGGTATAATTGCAATGGATCTGCTGGAAAAAAGCTTATATCAAACAAGGCCTTACGAAATAGAAAAAGGTGCTGCAAACAAGGTGTTTAATGAATCTGTTCAAATAGTTTATCGAGCTATTAGAGATAAAAAGAACCTTACTAATGCTCTGAAAGATTGCCGAAAGCTTTTTGAATCAGTAAAAGTAGATAAATCTATTCAAAAACCTATTGTAGGATATGTAGGCGAGTTTTATGTGCGTGCAAACGCATTCAGCAATCAGAATATAATAGAAAAAATTGAAGAGCTTGGTGGAGAAGTTTGGGCAGCGCCAATATTAGAATGGTTCTTGTATAGAAATGTAAGACGCGGAATGCGCTCGCGATTGGACAGAGATTATTATCTATGGTTTAAGAATCACCTTACAAATTTTGTTATGAGCAAAGAAGAACATGTTCTTACTAATGTATTCAAAGGATTTCTGAGAAATTTAGAAGAACCTACAAGCAATGAAGTTCTTGATTTAGCATCCGATTATCTGCATAGAAGCTTCGAAGGTGAAGCTATAATGACTGTTGGCAAAGCAATTGATTTCATAAATAAAGGATTATCGGGAATTGTTTCTATCATGCCATTTACATGTATGCCAGGAACAATTTCTAATGCTATATTAAAACGAGTAAGAGAAGATTTTGGCGAATTCCCATTCCTTAACATGGTTTATGATGGGGTTGAGCAAGCAACCAGTGCAACTAGAATAGAAGCTTTTATGCATCAGGTAGAACAGTATGCAAAAACAAAATCTGCAGATAAAGAAACAATTTCTGTTAAATAGTTAAAAATAGAAGATATATAACCTGCGATTCGGAATCCAGATAGTGAACAAGGATTCCGAATCTTTTCATTTTTAAAGTTAGATGGTTGTTCTATTGAATTTCAAATTCCTTTGTTTCTATTGAATTATCATTTGTGACCATCATAGATTCCAGCTTTCCGCGTGCATCTGTCAGATTTACAGAACACTTTCTTGCAAGAGATACACCTTCTTCAAAAAGCTTTAGTGATTTTTCAAGCGGTAAATCACCTTCATCAAGCAATTTTACTATTTCTTCAAGCCTTGTTAGTTGTTCCTCAAAAGTTTTCACTCTATTTGCCATCTATTTACTCCAACCTTCTTTTAAATCAATTATTTTAGATACAATAACACCATCGGTGATTAAGGTATCTGTTATTTCGCCCTTAAATGTGTCTTTCACACTACGAATTAATGTACCGTCATCGCGCCTTATAACGCTATATCCTCGTGCAATAACATTCAATGGACTTAGCGAATTCAATTGTGCAGAAAGTTCTCCTAATCGGCTATCGGCATCTGCAACAATTTTTGCAAATGTATAATACATTCGCTCTTTTGCAATATCAAGAGTCTGCCATTTTTCATTAATCATTCTATCAGGGTATTTAAATGAAGCAGCACTCATCACCGTATCTAACTTTGAGGACTTTCTATCAATTATTTGCTGCATTGACGATGATATATCTGCTGCCATTTTGTTTATATGAGATAATAATTCCTCTTTATCGGGCAGTGCAATTTCCATTGCAGCAGATGGAGTGGGAGCTCGCAAATCTGCAGCAAGATCGGCAAGTGTTGTATCTGTTTCATGTCCTACCGCTGATATTATTGGTGTTTTGCATGAGTGAATTGCACGAACCACAGACTCATCGCTGAAACACATGAGATCTTCAAACGACCCACCTCCTCTTCCAAGGATTATAACATCAGCATTGGAATGTTTGTCGGCAAATTCAATTGATTTAACTATGCTTCCAGGTGCAGCATCACCCTGAACAATTGTTGGAATTATCACTAAATCAACGGAAGGGAAGCGTCTGCGCGCAATGCTCACCATGTCTCGGATTACAGAACCTGTAGGTGAAGTTATCATGGCAATTTTTGAAGGAAAACTTGGAATAGGGATTTTATGTTCTTCATTAAACAATCCTTCTTCACGCAATTGAGATTTTAATTTTTCATAGGCTTCATATAATCCACCTATCCCTTTTTCCATTACCTGATCTATGGTTAATTGATATTGCCCCTGCTTATCATAAATGGATAATCTGCCATGAACTATCAGATTTGCACCATCAGCAATTTTTTGCTTGATGTTTCTTGCAGCTCCTGACCAAATTACACATCGTATTAAAGCTGAATCATCCTTAAGAGAAAAATAAATATGTCCATTTGAATGTCTGGTAAGATTACTTACTTCACCTTTCACCCATATATCTGCAAATATATCATCAGCCTCAAGCGCAATCCGGATACATTTAGTAAGATCACTCACAGAAAGTATATTTAATTCATCTGCATCATTATTTTGAGTGAATTCAAATAATTCATCAAACATTTTTGTCCCCATATAAATAGTTAGAGTTTTTTGCGTATATAGTAAGTATATCAAAAATTAATGGTTAATTCCCAGAGAAATTGGATAATAATATTATACTTGTCTTGATTTTATATAATTAATGATATATCATGTATTCATACCTATTTCATAGCAGTTTGAGGATATAGAATAAATTTCAGGAGGTAACAAAATGTCACCCAATCCAATTTCTGCACGGGATGAAGGTCTAAGATACCTTAAACAAGGATCACTTGCTGAAGCGATTGATTATCTTACTGAGGCAATCGAAGAAGATCCAAAAGATGTTGAGTTGTATCTATATCTAGGATATGCCTATGCGCAGAGTAATGAGTATTATAAAGCAATTGATGTTTTCACCAGTGGAATAGATAAAGATTTCAATTCTGCAAAATTGCATTATAATCTTGGTATAGCATATCTAAAAGTTAATAACCTTACTATGGCAAGAGATGAATATATGAAGGCTCTTGGAATTGATGCTTCATATACCGCTGCTAAAACCGCCTTAGATAAAGTTATTGACCTTATGGACAAGGATGGTATGAGCGGTTCTGTTTCTGTGTAACAATTAAAAAAGGCGTTGAGTATAATACCTGTCTCTTATACACATCT
>JAPXND010000113.1:0-7807 GCA_033808695.1 Armatimonadota bacterium | reverse complement strand
TAGTTGTTGGTGTATTGCCAGTGCTGCTGACTGGAGTTTTTAACAATACCATTATGAATATTATCAGAGCTGTAGCTGCAATCGGAGGTTAGGGTGAATTTCAATCTGTTCTTGATATCTCCGGAAATAATACTTGCCGCAGGTGGAATAGTTACACTGTTTGTTGGACTATTCACGTGTAAAGGCGCTCGTATTACCGGAATCAGGATATTTTCACCTGAGATTTTCTCCCTGCTGGTATTGTCTGCGGCATTTATGGCATCAATTCGTCTGGTATACTCGTCTAATGGAGTATCTCAGTTTGGGTGGATGATTGCTGTAGATGGATTTGCAATATATATCAAAATAATTGCTTCATTATCAGCAATCATTGTTGTTTTGCTCTCAATGGATTATTTCCGAAGCATTGGCATTCACAAAGGCGAATACTATGCTTTGTTGATTTTTGCAGTGCTTGCAATTAATATGCTTTCGGCATCTACCGATATGATTATGATATACCTGTCAATGGAATTCCTCAGCATAGTATCGTATGTCCTTTCTGGTATTGATAAGAAAAATCCGCGCTCGAATGAAGCTGCTATTAAGTATTTCCTCTATGGGTCGGTTGCTTCAGCTGTGATGTTGTATGGTATGTCTATGCTGTATGGACTTACCGGCACCACCGATATTCTTGCTATGGCTAATACCGGATTAGATGCCCCATCTGGTCATTATGCGGCGCTCATACTCTCCACCATTATGGTGCTGGTAGGATTTGGTTTCAAAACAGCAATGGTGCCGTTTCACCAATGGGCGCCGGATGTTTATGAAGGTGCGCCAACGCCAATATCTGCATTTTTGTCGGTGGCATCCAAAGCAGCTGGATTAGCTATACTAACTCGATTGCTTGCAACAGGACTTCAGCAGTCATTTATTGATTGGATGCCGATCATTCTGGTTCTATCGGCAGTTACAATGACAGTGGGCAACATTGTTGCAATCAGCCAGACAAATATCAAACGTATGCTTGCATATTCAAGCATAGCGCAAGCCGGATATATACTTATGGCAGTAGCAGCAATACCTTATACCGATACTGCTGTGCCTGCAGTTCTTATTTATCTGTTTGTATACCTGTTTATGAATCTTGGCGCTTTTGCAGTAGTCGCTCATATTTCACCAAAAATCAATTCAGAGGAAATTGAAGAATATGCCGGACTTGCAAAACGATCGCCCGTTATTGCATTAGCGATGTTCTTTTTCATGCTTTCGCTTGCTGGAATTCCTCCAACAGCGGGATTTTTAGGCAAGTTCTACTTATTCAGCGCTGCAATTAACGCAAATAATGTATTCATATTTGCCTTGGCAGTTTTGGCAATAATCAATACTGTAATATCTGTATACTACTATTTCAATGTTGTAAGAGAAATGTATTTTGTGAAAGCAGAAGATGATTCACCAATAGAATCATCCGGATTGATTAAGACTGTTATAGCAATAACACTCGGTATGACTATTATAGTATTCCTCTTCCCGCGGATATTTATTGATCTTGCTGCAAACTGCTCAATGCTGCTTTCAAATCGTTAAGCTGTATGATATATCATAATTTAATATAAGCTATATAAGGAGATATTTGATATGCCTGTTTCAGGACAAGACAACAGTAAAGTGATGTTCTTGACTCCGGAATATTTCGCCCGTGAGCAGACACAGAAAATGACCGCTCCACGCGGCAGAGTGTTGATTGCCGGATGTAAATCGGGTTCCTATCTCTCAAAACGAGTAGTGCAAAGGTATGAAAGTCTCCTTGCTGATGCTGGTTCTTCCGAAAAGATAATACATCTTGAAAACATAGATAAACGATTTACAGATTCTGAAACATGCGTAAGATTGGATGTAAATGTAAGCGGATGTGATGTGTTTGTAATCCAATCTCTTTTTGATCCTGTCTCAGGAAGCAGTATAGACCAAAACTATATGGCTTTTTTCATTGCCTTGCGGGCGTTTATTGAACATGGTGCAAATCATGTAACCGGGGTTTTGCCATATCTCGCCTATGCTCGCCAAGATAAACCTACAAAGTTCACGCGTGAGCCGGTAACTGCACGATTGATGGCTGATTTATCTGTTTCCGCCGGCATGGATAGACTTATAGTTTGGGAACCTCACTGTGATCAGATAAAGGGCTTTTATGGCGCTATGCCGGTAAATGCGTTAGAATCACTATCCTTATTTATAGATGAATTCTCACAATTTAAAAATAGAGATGATGTAATTGCCGTTGCTCCTGATGCCGGTGCATCAAAATTCATCACGCACTTTGGACGTGCGCTTAATATTAAATGCGCAATAGCTTCTAAGCATCGCCCTATACCGGAAGAAGTTGTAATAGAAGAAATAATCGGTGACTTTGAAGGAAAAAAAACAGCAATTGTTCTGGATGATATGATAAGCAACGCAGGTACCACATATGCGCTTATCAAAAAACTTGTAGATGAAAAAGGGATAACAGAAGTTTTCCTTGGTGTATCTCACAACCTATGCGTTGGAAAAGCCGGCGAACGGCTGTTGGATTTATATAATAATCATGGTTTGTCTAAGGTAATAGTTACTAATAGTATTCCTCAAACAGAACAATTTATCAATCTGCCGTTTGTAAAGGTAAGGTGTCTTTCTGATACTATAGCTCGTACTATTAATAGGATACACTATAATAGGTCAGTGAGTGAGGTTTTTTATCACCCTTGATATTGATAGAGTATGACCGATAGACCAAAAGATGAGCAAATAGAGAAGCTTTTCTCTTCTATATCCCGCAGATATGACCTGTTGAATACCATTCTGAGTTTCAATTTTCATAAAAGATGGAGACGTTTTGCCGCTGCTCAGTGTGGTATAAGCGAAGGCAATATAGCGCTGGATGTTGCAGCAGGAACATTCGATTTGTCTATAGAGCTATCAAAAATTGTTGGTAAAGATGGAAGCATTATTGCAGCGGATTTTTGCATACCGATGTTTGAAGCAGGTTTTCCTAAGCTTGAACGGCTGAAAATAAGCAATATACATCCTGTATTGTGTAATGCAATGCAGCTGCCGTTTCCTTCAAATACTTTTGATTGCGCTTCTATAGCATTTGGCATTCGCAATGTAACTGATATTCAAAAGGCAGTTAATGAGATGGCGCGTGTAGTGCGTCCTGGCGGAAAGGTTGTATCTTTGGAGCTAGCAAAGCCTGTGAATCCAATTTTTAGATTTATTTACAACATCTATTTCTATAAGGCGCTGCCTATTATTGGCGGATATCTAAACGGTTATAAAGAATATAAATATCTGCCTGAATCGTTAACAAGGTTTTGTTCAAGAGATCAGTTTGCCAATATAATGATAAATGCCGGTTTAAGAGATATTAAGGTGCATAATCTTGTTGGTGGAGTAGCTGCCGTTCATTCAGGTACAAAGGTGTAAAATAAATAATATGGTTTTATCAGATAAACCTTCATTTCTACAGCCAATTGAAGATGAACTGAATATTGTTGAGAATATGCTCGATAATAGTATAAAGTCTTCTGTACAGCTTGCAGTTGATGTAACATCTCACATAATTGATGCAGGCGGCAAACGATTGCGTCCTGCTCTCACTCTTCTATCAGCCCATCTCTGTGAAATTACTGACATCAAAGATTTGATAGATATATCTACCGCTATAGAAATGATTCATATGGCTGCGCTAATGCATGATGATGTGATTGATGAAGCAATGTCCAGAAGAGGCGTTGCTACAGCAAACTTTCAATGGGGCAACAAGATATCAGTATTATCCGGTGATTATACCGTTGCTAAAGCCTTCTATCTTGTATCAGAATGCCGTAATGAAGCCATAATGCGGTCATTAGCTGGTTCTGCCACAAAAATGGCGGAAAGTGAGCTTAAGCAGTTGGAAGTCAGGGATGACATCAATGCCATGTCAGATTGCTATCTATCAATAATAGAAGGGAAAACCGCTTCTTTCATTTCATCCTGCTGTGAAGTTGGAGCAATGATTGCAGATGCAGATGAGCATAAAACAGCATCACTTGCATCATATGGATTGAATATTGGTATGGCATTCCAGATAACTGATGACATCCTGGATTTGGTAGGCGATCCTGAAGTAACTGGCAAGCCTGCCGGCAGCGACATTATTGAAGGAAAACTTACACTGCCCATCATCAATACCCTCAAAGAGTCCGATGAGAATGTAAGGAGTGAAATATCACGAATCATTCTTTCAAGAAGTGCTGCTGATTCTGAGATTGATTACATCATCAAAGCAGCCGACACATGCAATGCAGTGAGCAGTTCACGCAATACTGCAGCAGAATATGTAGATGCAGCTATTAATAACCTTAGTGATTTTGCAGAAAATGAATATAGAAAGTCGTTGGAGAATCTTGCTGAAGCAATAGTATCAAGGAATATGTGACAGGGTTGTTGTCTATTGCATAAAAGTGTGTTATAATCACATCAATATAACAAATATGAGGTTGAGGCGTGCGAATATAAAAGTAAGATAGCTTATAGATCATTATACATGCAGTAAATATGTATGCGAGCCTTTAAGTATCTGCTTTTGCACCTTCACCCGTAAAAATCCAAAATTTAATGCTGCGGGTATCTGCGGCATTTCTTATTTTAAGCTATGGCATACATATATCACTCGCATATTACTCCGGAGGCGATATATGCATTTAATATTTCAAAATGTTGCATTTTCATATGATAGGTCCTTAAACCCACTGTTTGTAGATGCCGATATTCAATTTCCAGTAGGATGGACAGGTATTATCGGCGCAAATGGTGTTGGAAAAACCACACTGCTTCTTCTTGCATCAGGACAGCTAACCCCTTCTGCCGGTGTAATCCATTCTCCCGGAAAAGTAATCTATTGTCCCCAGCGCACAGACAATCAGCCTGCAGATTTCAGTGAATTCATGACCTCGATGGATAGTGATGCCTGTATTTTAAGAAGCAGACTGCATATAGACAACGATTGGGTTTCCAGATGGCAATCATTAAGCCATGGCGAGCGAAAGAAAATACAGATTGCTGCTGCTCTATGGAAAAATCCCAATATCATTGCGCTTGATGAACCTGCAAACCACATAGACGCAGATACACGTAATCTATTAATGGATGTTCTTGCAAAATATAAGGGAATTGGTCTGTTGGTGAGTCATGATAGAAACATGCTTGACACTCTTTGTTCGCAGTGCGTTTATGTAGATCCTCCTTCGATTGGCATCTATCAGGGTGGATATACAAAAACAATCGAACAGGTGAGGGCAAATGAAGAACAGATGCATAAAGAGAGGGATTTGGCAAAAACCAAGCTGATTAAACTCGAAAAGGAAGTCAACCGAAGAAAAGCAGAAGCAGGCAGATCAGACAGCAAAAAGTCTAAAAGGCATATCTCCATTCATGACAATGATGCTAAAGGCAAAATAGATCTTGCACGGGTAACAGGAAAGGATGGCGCTGCCGGACGGCTTGCTAATCAGCTGAGTGGAAGAATGCGTCAGGCAGAGGAGCAGCTTTTGAAATCAAAAGTTAAAAAGCGATACAAAATAGACTTTTGGCTTCCAAGCTCTGTGTCTACACGAAACACACTTTTTGACATACCTGCCGGAACCATAGATTTTGGCAATGGTCATCGATTGGAATTTCCAAATCTTTCAATGCTTCCTGATGACAGGATTGCTGTAACCGGGGCAAACGGAACCGGCAAAAGCACGCTTATTCGGCATATAATACAAAACCTTAACCTTCCACACGACAAAGTTGTTTATCTCCCACAAGAAATAGACTTAAGTCAATCGTATGCAATTATGGATGAGGTCAATTCCCTTTCTCATGAAAAGATGGGCGAGATTATGACAAAAGTCAGCAGTCTTGGCTCACGTCCCGGACGATTGGTTGGAAGCGAAAATACAAGTCCCGGTGAAATCAGAAAAATCCTGTTGGCGCTGGGAGTGTCAAAAGCTCCGCATTTGATCATAATGGATGAACCAACTAACCATCTGGATATTCCTGCAATAGAATGTTTGGAAAATGCACTCGGTAAATGTCCATGCGGATTATTGCTGGTCAGTCATGATGAGCGATTTTTGTCAAAACTAGCGAAGAAAGAATGGTATCTTTCACCAGTGCAGAATGGTATGTTTGATGTGATATCTCTGAAGATAATGAATATCGATTAAAAAGTGCAGATAATATTTATAGGAATATTTTATATTGACAATTGCTGAATAAAGTGCTATTTTATTATTATAAAATTTAATATTATGCAATATCTCTTGTAAACCTGCGTCATGCAGATTTTCACCAAAATGAAGCACGATGGTATTAAAGTAGATCTGGTAAAAATGGAGGAAAAAATTATGAAAAGAGTATTGTTTTTATGTTTAGTTTCCATAATTTTAATATGCAACATGGCTATGGCAAGACTAATGGGTCCAATGGATATTACAAAGACCAGTAAAGATGCCGATGCAGTATGTGTAGGAAAAGTAATAGATAAAGAAATAACTCCTCATGAGAGTGTTGGCAGCTATGTTAAGCTGAAATTTCACGTGCAAAGAGTATTAAAAGGGAATATTAAACCAAATACCAATATAGATATATTATACTATGATGAAGGACAGCTGCCAAATGGCGGAGTGGCTAATCCCCGATATATTTATGGAAACAATGAAAGTATAATTGTAACTCTAATGAAGAAGGGTGATGGTTATATTTTTTCAGTTCCTGCAGCAACGTTTATGACAGTCTATCCAGAACATGACAGCTATAATCAATCATCCAATGTAACTGCTAACATTCAATCTGAGATTATGAATACCTTAGTTAATGATTTGAATGTAATAAGAGTAAATACACTGAGGGAAAGTATAAAAATACTGCCGAAAAAAAGAATAGAACAGGTATTTGTACCTATGGTATCAGATCCTAATACAAGAGAAGAGCTTAGGATAAATGCTATTTCAATCTGTCTTGTTTCTAATATACAGACAATAGTGCCGTATGTATGCAGCTATATTGAGAATAATATTAAAGGAGATGAAAAAGCGAGAAATTATGCGGGTGTGGCTAAGTTTTATATGTCAATCGTAAAAATCGAGCCTCAGTATTTATCTCTGTTGTCTAAATATATATCTGCAGATGAACCTTTAGAACTGCGGCTTATGGCATGTAGATTGATGAGATCCAGCAAGAACAAATTGGCGCTGCCATACCTCAAGGAGTTCCTTAACGATTCTGAACCTGAAGTCAATTACAATGCAATGATGGGAATAATTGAGATTACAGATGATAGAAATGTAAAAGCTCCTGCATATCAAATCTATCTTAATAATATTAATGATTATAAAGATTTGCTGGAGTATTGTAAGGTAAAAAGCATAGAATAGACGAAACAAATAAAACTCATATGCAATTTATTAAAGCAGCATTAACATAAACCGCGCCAGGCTTGAATATATAATGCTTGTTCCATTATAATTATATGTTGTATAAGAATTAACGATTCAGGAGTTGAAATGGCAGATAACATAATGGACAGCATTGTAAACCTATGCAAAAGGCGCGGTATTATTTTTCCATCAAGTGAGATATATGGCGGAATTGGTTCAACATGGGATTATGGACCGATTGGTGTACTTTTGAAGAATAATGTGAAATCGGCTTGGTGGAGTGCAGTTGTTCAGCAGCGCGATGATATTGCAGGTATTGATGCTGCAATTTTGATGCATCCTGATACTTGGAAAGCCAGCGGACATGTTGATTC
>JAPXND010000112.1:0-7828 GCA_033808695.1 Armatimonadota bacterium | reverse complement strand
AGCATATAATAGTATATCATCAGAAAAAACAACTAGTCTTCAAACACTTCCGAGCAAGAATATAGATGGAAGATTGCATATGCCATTGAGAATGTTGGCAAGCGAATATGGATATACAGTAAATTGGGATAAAGATACAAAAACTGTAAAGCTTTCAAATCAAGAGAAGAAGATATCGATAGCGAACAAAACTGCGGTTATACAAACAGAAGGGATTGAGAAGCGCAGTGTTATTAATACGATTGTGTTGAATGGAAATAATTGGGTATCGGTAAAGGATGCAGAATCAATATTATCTATGCCTGTAAAAACAGATAAAACAAACCGTGTTGCGTATCTAATCAGATAGCATATACTGACAAAACCAAAGTAATACCATATTAAAGGAGAGGTGATAGTAATTAAGAAAGAAAACAACTCTGATAATAGCGATTTTTATATCTTTGATTGTTGTATATGGATGCGTGATATCTGCCAAAAGCAATGATACAGTACCGTAGCCGAAAAACGGTCCTGTAACTCAGGAAGAAGCATTGGAAATCGCAAAAAGACTATCGAACGATGTCGCATCTCCTGATATGAAATTCCTAATGATGAGAAAACGCAGAGAGTTTCCTCCGCTTTCTACATGCTATCTCTTTGAGATTCCTTTAGGTGTGAATTATCCTGATGAAGAAATAATAGTAAAAAATCCGGAAGCGCCAGGAGGAGAAAGGAAAACGATAAAGCATTGGGGAGAGATGTATGGGTATATCTGGGTAGAAGCTGATACCGGATGAATATTGAGATACCAAACAAGTTCTGGATATTTGAGGGAAAGAAATGCGGATAAACCAATGGTATCCGAAAGCGACCTTATCTCCAGGGATGATGCTGTAAAAATGGCTGAACGGATAACGCGTAAAACAAATGCCGGAAAATCTTTCAGTTCAACTGGATGCTGAAACCGGAGAGCTGATTAGCTTATTATACAAAATACACGATGTTGATGCAGATATTCATCCGCCGTATATATCAAAAGAGGAAGCTATAAGAATAGCAACGGAAACAATCGAACCTGTTGGGAAATATAAAGTAGAAGCGCATTTGTTATGTATATCCCGGTTCAGAACTTGGTCCAGGTATCAATAAAGGCAAGTTTGCATGGAAAATAACTTTTTATGAGGAAGAATTTGATTCTCGAAGAGCGATTGTAAACGCGGATACAGGTGAATTAATAGATGCTATAATGAGAAGCTTGGTAGAAGTAACGCTCAAAAAAGATACAGATAACAGCAAACAAAAATCTGATGCAAAAAAATGATAAATGGATAGGATTCTATGCAAGCAGTTTCAAAATCAAAGAATCTTGTTGATGAAATCAAGGCAGAGGTGAGTGTTGAATATGGGAGAACAGGTATATCCGTTCCCCCTCTTGCGTTTTCATTAGTCAATTTATGATATTATATATGATAGAAAATGCAGCAGGATATATTGCATGCAAAAATTAATTATATAGGTAGTATTTATTAATATGCAACTGTTATAGGAGATTGTGATGAAAATGAATAGACGTGATGTTCTAAAAGGAATTGGCATAACTACAGCCGCCATTGTTGTTGGTGCATACAACAATGCTATTGGTGTATGCGACGCTGCTAATGCCGATACCAATGATGAAAAACAACTGTTGTCTAATCGTACGCTTTTTAAATCAGATAAGGGATGTTATCTGGACAACCCTGTATTGGCATCTAATAGTGATGGGCGTTCATGGGCTGTATGGCTGAACAGAATGCCGGATGATGTGGAATCGTTGATGTATAGCGAATTCACAGACAAGTGGTCGGATGCTGTTCAGGTGATTTCAGCAATAGGCAGATATGAATCACCCCGCATTGCCTGTTCACCTAATGGAAATCCGATGGCAGCATGGATTGAGATAATAGATGATGCATGGGTATTGAAATCGAGTCAATTTGGCGATGGTGGATTTGGCAAGGTAAAAACAATAAGCTCTCGTAAAGGGAAGGCAAGGAACCCGTCACTTATTGCTGCAGATGATAACACATTCTGGATTGCATGGGAATCGTATAGGAATGGCAAGTTTTGCATAAGCATGAAACAGTATCGAAAAGGGAGCTGGGGCAAGGAAATTAATGTTACCAACGGGAAGGTAAATTCATTTGATCCCGCAATTGCAGCAGACGGCAAGGGTAATATATGGGTATCTTATTCAGAAGTAGACAGGGGTCACAGAAATATTTTACTTGTGGATTATAATATTGCATCAAGCAAACTAAATGAACATTTATTAATTGCTGCAGGCGGAGATATGATAAAGCGACCAAATACTCATTCATATCCTTCCCTATGGTGTGATAATGAGAATAGAATTTGGGTTGCTTATGAGCATGACAGCCAACCATCAAAAGGTACATTAAGCTATCACGGGCTTAGAGAATGCTCTGTAGTTTGCGTAAATGAAAAGAAACAATTACTGACAACATCAAAGAACAAATCTGTATTGAGTGATGATAATGACCACTATCCATTGCTGCTGGCTGATGGTTTTGGCAGAATATGGATCTTCAGCCGAAAATCGGAGGTATATAATCGCGAATGGAATATGAGAGCAAGCTGTCTCGATGGATCTAATGGCTGGACTTCTCCTGCAAAACTCTTGCCTGAAAAAGAATCAGGCCGCTTAAGCAGACCAGCAGTAACTCTTATAAGCGGCAGCTCGTTTTGGACGGCATGGCAGGAAGATTATTATATAAAAAGCGACAAATGGCATAATAACATTGAAAGCTCTATCCATATAGCAAAGATTGATATGCCTGAACAACAACCCAATGCCGGATCGGTTGTATTTAGGCTGGCTGACAAGATTGTGCCGTCTGAAAAGCCAAAAGGTCGGTCCAGAATAAAACGACGCAAAATAAAAGCAGGAGATGAAGAATATATCATTGTGTATGGCAATATGCATGAACATTCAAATTTTTCCGCCTGTGCATCAGATGGTTCGGATGGTACGCTTGATGATAACTACAGACAGGGAATTAATGTAGAATCTTATGACTTTATGGCTGTAACCGACCATGATTTTAATACAAACGAGATAGCATGGAGAGAGGTAAGACGGACTACTCAGTTTTATACTGATGAGCCGAATTTTATTGCTCTGCCAGCATACGAATGGACTTATTTAAACGGCGTTGAAATTCCGCCAAGTGCAGGTCATAGGAATGTGATATTCGCTTCGGATTCAGATGCAGCTAATTTCATTCATGATAAAAGAACCATATACGGCATCCATATGCCTGAGGGAAATACCATAGACAAAGTGTGGCGCTTATTTAGAGAGAAGCAAATAAAGGATGTTGTTTGTATTCCAGCGCATACGACTTTGAGGGATCATCCTATGAATTGGGATTCACATGACCATGAATATCAAACTGCTGTAGAGATGTGCTCTGTAGGGGCTTCTAACGAATATAAGGGATGTCCTAGAGGATACGCAAATCCAACAAAATATGAGAGCTGTTATGTGCAGAGTGCACTGGCTCGCGGATATAAGCTTGGGTTTGTTGGAAATGGCGACCATCATGGAACAGGGATAGGAGCTTCAGGTGTTCTTGTTAAAGAAGTCAGCCGGAAAGGAATTGTAGAGGCTTTAAAAGCAAGGCGCTGCTTTGCAACCACCGGAGACAAGATATTTGTAGATTTTAAAGTTAATGGTCATATAATGGGCGAAGAGATTATATCAAAAGTAAAGCCGCGTATTACTGCATCATTAAAATGCACAGATGCAATTGTGAATATAGTAATATTCAAGAACAATGAAATAATATACGAAAAAGATAAGGATGAGCTTAATAATACAAAAGACTACGAGTTAGAATTTGTTGACGAATTATTTGCATCAGACAGTTATTATTATCTGCGTGCCATACAAGCAAACAATGAGATTGTATGGGCAAGTCCTGTATGGGTAAGGTATATGTAGCAGAGCTGTCTATTGATTGCTATAAATATTTTTGATATATAATTCTTCTAAAGGATTTAATGTATTCGCTTTTACTAATAATTATCTATTTGGCATTTATCAGCCTTGGCCTGCCGGATTCGCTACTCGGTTCGGCATGGCCAGTTATGTATAAACAGTTTGATGTGCCATTGTCTTTTGCCGGAATTATAACAATGATTATTGCCGGCGGAACTATAGTATCAAGTCTTATGTCTGATAAACTGACCAGAAGGCTTGGAGCTGGAAATGTTACCACAATCAGCGTAATGATGACAGCAATTGCATTATTCGGGTTTTCATTTTCCAGCTCTGTTTTTATGCTTTGCTTGTGGTCTATACCATATGGACTTGGTGCAGGAGCAGTAGATGCTGCCTTAAACAATTATGTTGCTATCCATTACGCCTCCAGACACATGAGCTGGCTTCACAGCTTTTGGGGTGTAGGCGCATCAATAAGTCCCTATATTATGGGGTATTGCCTTGTAAGTGGTTTCGGCTGGAATTATGGGTATCGTGCAGTAGGGATCATTCAGATTATACTGACTGCTATACTGTTTTTCAGCCTTCCACTTTGGAAAAGGGGATCTTATTCTAGCGATAGCAATACTACGCCTCCAGCAGCGCTTAGTTTATATCAAGCTTTTAGAATAAAAGGAGTTAAATTTATTCTAATTACCTTTTTCAGTTATTGTGCACTTGAATCTACTGCAGGATTATGGGCGAGCAGCTATTTAGTTAAACATCGTGGGGTAAATGCCGAAATTGCAGCAAGCTTTGCATCACTTTTTTTCCTGGGAATAACATTTGGACGCTTCTTATGCGGTTTTATAGCGGATAAAGCTGGAGATAGACTACTCATTCGTTACGGGATATTATTGACTATGTTTGGAATTGTTTTAATTGGGCTTCCTGTAAGAATTGATACGTTGGCTTTAATAGGGTTAGTTGTTACAGGTTTTGGCTGCGCTCCAATTTATCCTTCAATTATTCATTCAACACCATCAAACTTCGGCAAGGAAAATTCGCAGGCTATAATAGGCATCCAGATGGCAAGCGCTTATACGGGAAGCACTTTTATACCACCGGTTTTTGGTTTGATTGCTCAGCATATAAGCATAGGGACATATCCCATATTTTTGATGTTGTTTGGAATTCTTATGCTTGTAATGTCAGAGTATCTTTTTTCAGGGATTGCAGGAAGGTGTAAAACAGCAGGATAGAAGTCTGATTTTTAGAAACGTATGAGTTTGTGATAAGATAGCAAAACAAGCCTGAAAATGGTAAAGTATTAGCGGATGTATATCAAAAAAATAGAATTGATTAAAGAAATTGAACTATAGGGGGAGATTATGTATATTGTTAAGGAAAAACAGGCTGCCAGGACTGAACCTGTAACCTTTGAAGGATTGAATATGACTGAGAGCGATATTGAAGAAATTTTAAGAAGCAGTATTGATATGATTTGTGATGAAGAAGAATCTATGCTTATTGTTGGCAAACAAGTAAGAAATGAAAAGAACGGAAGAAGCGATTTAACTGCTGTCGATAACAACGGAAATATTGTGCTTGTTGAAATCAAGAGAGACCGCAAAGATATTGAATATCGCAGAGAAGCCTTTGAATTTCAAGCTATAAGATATGCTGCCAGTTATGCAAAGATTGATAACATCGACGATTTAGTGAAAAACGTTTATGCCCCCTACATTGAAAAATATAAAAACGAATTTGAACTTGGAGAACTGACATCATATGAGCTTGGCATCCGTAAGTTAAATGAGTTCCTTGAGTATAACGATGCGCAAAACTTCAACAGGAAGCAAAGGATAGTCTTAGTGGCATCCGATTTTGATGAGCAGACACTGTCAGCAGTTGCATGGCTAAATAGCAATAATGTTGACATGAGCTGCTATAAGTTAATCCCATATAAGTTAAATGATAATTTGTTTTTACGTGTAGATAAGCTGCTCCCAGTTACCAGCAATGATGATTATTATGTGAACTTGAAGGACAAATCTACTCTGTCAACAGCAGCAGGAGACAAGAAAATAAAGCGGAAGTCGCTGCCTAAAATTGATTTGATGCTTGAATGGGGTGTTGTTAAAGAAAATGACATAATTGTTGCTAAAGGCAGGGAAGATGAGGCAAAGCTGCTATCCAACGGTAATGTGCTGGTCAATGGAGTAGAAAAGTCAATGCAAGTATGGTTGAAAGAAGTTTTTGGCTGGTCCAGTGTTCAGACTTATGCATTTGCGGTACACAAAGAAACAGGCAAAACTCTGTCTCAGATTCGAGATGAGTATATGGCAAAAAACGAATCTGAAGGCGCAGATATATAGAATTTAGAAGGAAATCAGTTATTACAGTTTCTTAATTGAAATTCTGCTCCATTTCATTGACTTTAACTTCATTGGTATGCCTTTTTCCAGCTTGATGTTAGAAATTCTGCCAGATGATTTGTTATCAATCCTTACATCATAATCACCAGAATCAAACCCTTTTAATTTTAGTGTGAAATCTTTATTTGTTCCTGTGGGATTGTATGCAACGAGGTTTCTTTCAGTTTTGATGTTCAAACCTGTTTCAGCTGCATCGGTGCAGATAACAGTGACATCAGGATCAGAACTTTCATGAAGCCCGTGCAAGACCATATTCTGCAGCATAGGAGCTCCACCCATGTATATGGCGGG
Source organism: Armatimonadota bacterium (assembly GCA_033808695.1). Lineage (GTDB taxonomy): Bacteria > Armatimonadota > UBA5829 > DTJY01 > DTJY01 > JAPXND01. The sequence continues at coordinate 1,132 of JAPXND010000112.1, read as the reverse complement.
GTCACTTTTGAAAGGAATCAGCTCAAGCGGAATAAACAAGTATTTACTCCAATCAATGTTCTTAGTTCCACCTATGTGATTCACATTCTTGTAGTTGGGGTGATTCTTCGGAAAAACAATGAGATGAGTCCTATCGGTCAAAGAAATGAATTTCAGAAAAGCCGGGTTAATACGGTATTTCAGCAGATTAGCAAGAAGATATGCCGGTTCAACAGTTTCTAGAGTAGCAACACAGAAAAATTCACCTAACCCTTGACCGCCGGCATGTGCAAGGGCAAGTTCTCCGCCTTGCTGTTCATTCTTAAGATGATACATTGTAAGCAATGTATAAGCCCACTGTTCTGCATAATCAAGATATTTTTCATTTTTAGTTAATTCGTATCTTTTTATGTTTGACATCATGGCAAAGACGAAACCATTTGTTTTGGTATAAGGCTCGATGGTCCACAAGGAGCCGGGATCGGGCAGTGATTTGTTGATGTGATCTATAAATGAAAAAGCTCTATCCCTATAGAAAGCCTCCCCGGTTTCCTCATGAGTGAGCAAACACAGATATGCATAAACAGCCAATGCACCAGGGAAATCCCTATGGTCATCTGCAGATAAGCTGATTTTAGAGGTCGGAGACGGTGTTGTGTAATCGGTATAATACCACTTCTTCTCTTTAACATCCCAGTTTTGCCCAATGGTGTCATTTTCGATGAGATTATTCATGATATAGTCTATATATCGTTTAAAGAAATTGAAGTAATATTTATCACCAGTCAGCTTGTAAATGTTGTAGACAGGGTAGGCGCCCATATCAAGCATCTGCCACATGTTTCCACGAGGTGCGAATCCTTTTGGATCCCATCCCCAGTTAAGCCCATCATCTTTGCCATCACCAGTCCACCACTGATTTAAGTTGCAGTCCATCATTCGCTGTTTAAAGAAGTCAAAATTGTCTTTATCATCGGATGCCCAAGTGTTGTATAGTATTCCGTGGATAAATGTAGTAGCTATATACCAGTGGGTGTGTGTTCCCCCTGCACCGATAATGTAACCTTTTCCTGGTATGTAGAGTTCGTTGTATTTATCCTTATAGTCTTCTATAAGTCCTTTTGCACATTCTTCCCAGTTAGATGCATAAAAG
>JAPXND010000111.1:0-7946 GCA_033808695.1 Armatimonadota bacterium | reverse complement strand
TTGCCGGTATATCGCATTAATGAAGATTCAATAGCATTCCTGTGTTCAGCGCTTGTTAAATGACCGCTCATGCTATAATTTGCAGGTCTTAATCCTAAAACAAAAATGCTGCCATCAATTGTAATCGGCTGAGCTATTTCAAGGGTTTTCCAAAGTGTAGGATGTATAACTTTATGTTTTACATCATCTACTACTTTTCCCCACAAAGCATTAATATCAATTTGGCTCATTTTCAAATATCTCCCTATTGTTATTTTTTAATTGATTATTGCTATTCACAAATATCCAGAATGAGTATAACTGACTTTCCTATATTTCGTCAAGATATTTTTTATAGTGTAAACTAAAATTAATTAATTTTTTAATAACTAATTATGCAACAAAACTAAATATAGTGTGTCATACTATATAAATGTATATTAACAGAACAAATTTGCGATATCTATTGACAATTGAGCAGGAAGTATTTAGTATTTGCTTATATAATATCATTTAAGAAATATATTGTTGATAAAAACTGCAAAGCCCGATATAGATCGTTTATAACCTGTGTTATGTATAGAACAGGGATGAAATAATGAAAACATTATCGAAAACTATAATAATTTTCATATTACTATCTATTCTTGGTATTTATTCATACTTGTATTCTAAAATTCCGCTTGGATTTCTTTATAACGGACAATCAAATGACTTAATTGAATTATTGGTATTAATATTGTTATTTCCAATGACTGTTATGTATTTTGTGAATAACTTTATTATAGGTTTTGTTGGTGACAAACAAACATACAATAAAGAGATGTTTTGGAAGATGCTGCTGATATTTGCTGTTGCTTACCTAATAATGATTTTTCCATTGCTGCAGATAATTAATAAAGAGCTTGGATACATTGCTCAAATAAATCTGGCTGGAAAGTGGAATGTTTCTGTTAAACCGTTAACAGAAGTATCAATATACATAAAGCTGCTTTTTTATGCATTGAGCATATTTATTCAATATAAAATCATCAAAAGCAGTATTTTAATAAAACCCTTAATATTGATTTTTTCAATAATAATAATCAATGTTTTAGCGCAAATAATTGTTGCAACAATATACGACCCATTATATTATTATATTCTATTAAAAATGGCAGCAATTACTATATCATACATAGCAGAATACTTGGGTGAAAAACTCATCAGCGTCCAAAACTGATATAATCCAAAATATTTACACAATATGCAATAACTATTTTTATGTTCTAAAACTCAACTGCTAATCGGGGAGCTATAAAGCTTAGATTTATCGGCAATATGTGCATTATTAATATTTAAGGTATACAATTATGAGATACTATACAGGAATACTGCATGATAGAATATATAAATAGCAATAAGTTAATAAAACAGCTTGTATATGTGCTTCTGTTGTCGGGAATTCTTACGCTGTTTGTGGTATGCATATTCCCATTTACAGGTAACGCTTATCGCAGAGCTTTGTATAGGCAATGGGTCTTGCGCAAAGATAAAAGTTACAGTTTGCTTTATAAGGGCGAGGTTGGTGCAGCTATGGAGCCATCGGAATCAGCTTTAAGCTTTGCGCGAATGCTCAGATATGAGCCTTGTATTGCATTAAGCTCGCACCAATTAGGCATAATATCCGAGCTGCGTAAGAATTATAGAGAGGCTGCGTATCAGTATCAGGCAGTGGTCAATGCCATGGGGATATTGCTGCAGCTCTATATGGTTTAAGCCTTATCTGTTTCAAACGTGGACAGTTTGATAAAGCAAGTAATTTATGCACCAAAGCGATATCAATCGCCGAAAAGACAAGAGGACCGCATGATGTGAGCACTTTGCAATATATGTTGAAATCCATACAGATAGAATTGGAAAAGGGTAATAATGTGGCAGCGAAGAGTTCTCTTGAAAAATTGATTGCGACTTATGAACGATACTATGGATCTGACAACATGCGAATGATACCGGCATTGAAGCTTTATGAGTCAACACTGCAAAAAATGGGATTGGCTGCCAAAGCAGAGGCTGCACATCGTCGGGTTCAGGAGATTAAAGACAGCTCTACAAAAAAACGTTCTTATTGATATCTGTATTCGTAACTGTTTTGCATTTGAATGATATCTTATGGGATTATATCTTTTTGTATTTACATTTTATTATATTAATGATAATTTATCTATTTCTTATATTTATTATTACTATATTTACTTATTAAGCTGTTACTATCATTTTTAAAGAAAGGTGAAACACATGGATACTCATATAAATCCATCAAGTTCAACAGCTATTGTATATAGTGCAGAATCACCTGCATATCCAGACTATATGTTTGGACTCATTCCTGCAAAAAAGGATTATCTTACACTTAGCGGAAGTGTCATAATAATAGGCGCTGCTTACTTGCCGGTTAATATAACATCCACAGATAAGAATGGATTAATACCTGCACATTTGATACGGGACATATCACCGATAGGACAGGAGTTTGCAGAATGTGTAGTGAAAGCGCTGGTTAAAACAGACGAACGAGTTATTATACAACGTTCGGGACAGTCTAAGTTAGATAGCGACTTGCTTGCGAGTATAAGACATACCGGGTTCAATATTATTGGAAATGATAAAAACATGGTGTGTGTTGGAAACGGAAGTGAACTTGCTCAGGTGCGATGGCTTCAGGATGTATATGATTATGATGATGCTGTTTTGATTTCTTCTGGATTACCAATGAGCAAGCTGGAGAATGAGCTGGTAGAAACTGCCTATAGAGGAGAAGACCTGAAGAAGGTTATGTATGAATTCTATAATAAAGTCTTTTGGAAGCCTCAAATTGTAGAAAGTGAATTGCACGGGTATAGCTTAATTGCAGGATTGGCTGGATTGCATGGGGAGTATTTGGTAATAAATCGAAGGGATGCAGATATTAGTGGTCTGGACAATCTGATGCTGCATATTGCTTCTAATATTGATATTGCTCTCTATCGTGCTGATGACATCAAACGATCAAGTGCTGTCGGAGATCCTTTTGCTATGGATCCCTTAAATTATGATTTGATACCTCCAATGACACGGATTTTTACCCCAAAAAAGGATTGGCAGCAAGCATAAGTTCATCGGCAAGCTGGGGCACATGAGCGAGGACGAGACGGGTCTGATTTACATGAGAGCCCGGTACATGGATCCGGTCCTTGGCACGTTCACCAGTGAGGATCCGGCGAAAGATGGTGGGAACTGGTATGTGTATTGTGATAATAATCCTACTAATAGAATTGATGAGACTGGTAAAAATTCTGTTTTTTTGGACTTAGTAATTCTTGGAGCTGCAATAAAATTAAGTAAGTTGGCACAAGCCCTTATTATGTCAGCATTCTTTGCATTCTCACTAGCAGCCATTATACCACCTGCTTTGTTTGCATTCATCTTTGCCAGTCAAACAGAAGGATTTTATGAGATGAGTGAAATGTGTAAAGGTCTTGTTAAATATTTATCCAGGGCTTGGAATATCACCAAGAAGATAGGTTTTATTGATACTATATGCGAAGTAATAGGTTTTTATGCTGCTTATACTGTTATTTGCGATCTTTACATGAAAATTGAAGATTAACATCGATAGAACCTTCTGGAGAATATTGAAATGAAATGTGGCGGAAAAATTACAGATAGTGTTATATCTATTATATACTTCATACTTTCTGTATACCTCCTTATTGTGTATGGAATAATAGAGAGCGATCCTAGAGCATTAAAGGTAGGAATTATAACGTGTTTATCTTCAATATGTTACCTAATCAAGAATGTGCTTTGTCCATGTCTAAAAAGCAAATCAACAAGAAAAGATAAAAAATGATTTAAACTGATAATAGGTGCAAATTCATAACTATTCGTTAAATGCAGTTGAAGATATTGTAACTGCAGCAATAGTTGCAATTGCAATTTGTGCGATAACAGTAGCAAGTATAATTGTGTCATTTTTATCAATTTATGATGATGTTGGAAATCTAAATGAATTGTTTGGGGGATGAGCATAATAAGGATAGTGAAATAATTATGGATAGAAAATTTAAAATAATTATTATTATAGTATGCATATATGTTATATATTTTTCCATTAAAACTATTTATAATGCTATAACCATAAAAGACATACTATCAATAATAACTGCGATTGTATTAATAATAATGTATATTAGTGCAGCTATTATTTTTATACATAGAAGATTTAAGAGATAGGCTTATAAGCTAGACTTAGTTCCGTGCTGGTGGAAGTCTACCCGAGCGGAGATGTAACCACCGGGCGCAAGTATGGCGTGTATCGACTAGTTCGCTATGCTTGGTGCGGCTGCAAAGTTTGTTGAATGAAAATGCACTGAGCCTGAATTTGTGCGATATTCGCTCATATAAACAGTTATTTACCCTCTATATGTTTTTTCAGAGCCTGAAAAGACTTATCACTGATAACATGTTCGATCTTACAAGCATCTTCTATTGCTGTTTTTTCATCAACACCAAGCCTTGTGAGAATTTTGCTTAAAACAGTGTGCCTTTCATAGATTTTTTGCGCTAATACTAAACCACTGTCAGTCAGAGAAATATATCCGTCATGATCAACAGTAATGTATTTTTCTTTTTTAAGGATTCCAATGGCACGGCTAACGCTTGGTTTGGAATAATTCATATACTCTGCAACATCAATAGAACGCACCGAAGATTTTGTTTTGCAAAGAACATAAATAGACTCGAGATACATCTCGCCGGAAGGTTTTAAAGCCATAATATATTCCTTAGAATACGAAAATTAAAACTTACTAACTTTATGATACAGAAAATATAGAAAAATTTCAAAGAAAAGATAGAACTACTGCTGCAAAAACTCAAAATTTCAAAAAACATTATAAATACTATTGACAAATTCGAAAAAAATGATTATCATTAACAGGGTTAGCTGCGTCTAACTATTTGTTTTTGCCATGTGTGTTAGCAACCGCTAACCAAAATGGTGTGTCTGTTAGACGCAAATGAAGAATACAAGGGCGGTACATACATGACTTTGAAAGATGCTGTAGAAGGTGAAGAGTATGTTATTCAGCAAATCAAAACGGGTGACGAAGAATTGAACGCATTTTTATTCTCCCTTGGATGCTATAAAGGGGAAACAATTACAGTTGTTGCCCATCGCAAAGGCGGATGTACGGTTTCCATTAAAGACGGACGTTATAATATCGATACACAGTTGGCAAATGCCATTATTATTTGATTAATCATAAGGAAAACTATCTTTTTTTTGGTTGTGAGTTAGCAATTGCTAACCATATTGCAGCTTTATCTACAAGGTTTTATTAAAGTTAAAAATAAGGAGGAAGTTCCCATGAGAATTGCTTTAACAGGCAACCCAAACTCAGGTAAAACCACAATGTACAATGCCCTAACCGGTTGTAATGAAAAGGTCGGAAACTGGGCAGGTGTTACTTTAGACAAGAAAGAATACCCTATTAAGAAGTCGTATGCAGATGGTGAACAGCTAATTGCTGTTGATCTTCCCGGTGCATACTCTATGTCTCCCTTTACAAGTGAAGAGAGCATTACCAGTTCTTATGTGAAGAAGGAAAATCCCGATGTTATCATCAACATTGTTGATGCTACCAACTTAAGCCGCAGCCTTTTCTTCACCACACAGCTTTTAGAGCTTGGCATTCCTGTAGTTGTAGCTTTGAACAAAAGCGATCTTAATGAAAAGAAAGGCACCAAGATTGATGTGGATGCTTTGTCTGAAAAGCTTGGCTGCCCTGTTGTAAACACCGTTTCCACTTCTGGCAAAGGCTTGAAGGCTGTAATGAGCGCTGCTGTCGTTCATGCAAATAATACTCAAAATGCACCTTATGTTCAAGGAGATATTGATTTAACCGATAAGGCAGTAGTTGAAGCTGCAGACCGTAAGCGTTTTGAGTTTGTAAATAAGATTGTAGAAGCTGTTGAGACACGTAAGATTTTCACTAAGGACAAGAACTTTGGTGATAAGATAGATGCTATACTTACAGACAAGTGGCTTGGTATTCCAATCTTTGCAATAGTGATGTTTCTGGTATTTCAAATCTCTCAAGTTTGGGTAGGCACCCCTATTGCCGATTTGCTTGTAGGCTGGCTGGAAACCTTCCAAGACTGGGTGAGCGAACTACTTGTAAATGCAAGTCCACTTCTTTCCACCATCCTTGTTGATGGTATTATTGGCGGCGTAATTGCAGTTATTGGTTTTCTGCCTCTTATTATGGTTATGTATTTTCTTATTGCTTTGCTTGAGGATTGTGGCTATATGTCTCGTGTTGCTGTTGTGCTTGATCCTATCTTCAAGAAGGTTGGTCTATCCGGCAAGTCTGTAATTCCTTTTGTTATAAGTATTGGTTGCGCAATACCTGGTATTATGGCAAGCCGCACTATCCGTAACGAGCGTGAAAGAAGAGTAACTGCTATGCTTGCTCCCTTCATGCCTTGCGGTGCAAAAATTCCCATTATCGCACTCTTTGCAGGTGCATTCTTTGATGATGCAGGCTGGGTAAGCACCTTAATGTACTTTTCCGGTATTATACTTATTTTCCTTGGCGCACTTCTTGTTAACAAGATTGCTGGCTACAAAGCAAGAAAATCTTTCTTTATCATAGAACTTCCTGAATACAAGGCCCCTTCTCTTTGGGGCGCCTTCAAGTCCATGTGTCTCCGTGGTTGGGCTTTCATTGTTAAGGCTGCTACCATTATTCTTCTTTGCAACTTAGCAGTGCAGCTTATGCAAACCTTTACATGGAACTTCCAAGTTGTTGAATCTGCAGATCAATCCATCTTGGCATCCATTGCATTGCCCTTTGCATACATACTTGTTCCAGTTGTTGGCGTTCTGTCTTGGCAGCTTGCAGCAGCGGCAGTTACCGGTCTTATTGCCAAGGAAAATGTTGTTGGTACTCTTGCTGTTACCTTTGTAGGACTTGAGAATCTAATTGATGCTGAAGAGTTTGCTCTTTTGGAAGGCGCAGGCGCAGAAGTTGCAGGTATAATGGCAATAACTAAGGTTGCAGCCCTTGCTTACCTGATGTTTAACCTTTATACGCCTCCTTGCTTTGCAGCTATCGGCGCTATGAATGCTGAAATGAGGAGCAGCAGGTGGCTTTGGGGTGGCATCGGTCTCCAGTTAGCTGTTGGTTACACTGTAGCATACCTTGTTTACACTATTGGTACTATCATTACCGGTAGTCATCTTAACATCGGAGCTGCAATTGGAGGTCTTATCGTCGTTATTGCTATGGCAGCCGTTGTGATTGGTCTTATTATAAACACCAATAAAAAATTAAAAAAGGAGTATGCTCTCACCTATGCTAAGAACTAAAATGTTTTAGATAGGAGCTTGGTTATGGAAAATGTTATTGTTGTTTTGATTTTGCTTGTTGTTGTAGCAGCTGTCCTGCTATATCTTGTTCGTGCGAAAAAGCGCGAAGAGACCTGCATCGGTTGCCCTTATGCGAACAAGTGTGGATGTCACGAAGTTCACTTGTGCGAAGGTTACGGTTGTCAAGATATCGATGTTAACTAAGTCAGATGGCGCTTACTGTATCATCGGATTATCTGTATAACTTGCCGACAGCATGATGTTTTGATAAGGAGATGCTTGGCAAATTAGACAGTATGATTAATCTGCCAAATACAAAAAACAGATTGAATAACAAATATATTTGCTTAAAAGGCTGTAACTGCTGCTACAGCCTTTTTTAATGCAAATTGTGAATAATATATGTATGCAATATGATGAAAAATTAATATAATTTTTAAATTTACTGCTTGACATATTGAATATTCAGGTATATACTGCAATCAATAATAAATATCGTGTGCGGAAGTCGACCCGAGCGGAGTTGTAACTGCCGGACGCAAGTATGACGTGTATGGACAAGTTCGCACTGGTC
>JAPXND010000110.1:0-8142 GCA_033808695.1 Armatimonadota bacterium | reverse complement strand
AGAGTGGACTATATCTTCGATGTAAGTCAGACGGTTTCAAGGAATAGAGAAGTCAATGAAGTAAATCTATGGAAGTTTGATAGGGAAAATCATGCCGATGTCCCAAAGGAAATGGTAAAAAGTGAGGGATATGAAGAAAGTAGCAGCAGCTATGAAAATATCTTTTCTTTAAGCAGAATTTATGGCGATGAAAAGATAGACAGCCTTATGAATGAGCTTAGAATAGCCGATGAAGATAGAATATCTTTTGTGAAATTCGCAAGAGATTCCATAAGCTATGCGATAGCTTCAAGATTTAAGCTGAATTATCAGGTGGATAACGAGCTTTTAAGAGAAAACTTTGCAAGACTTGACAGTATCTCTATTATGCAGCTTGGAGAAACCATATCGGATATTAGCGGAACGGTTATAGATGCTACGATACAAAAGAGCAAAGAGTTTGAAGCTCAAAAAGGAGTTTGGCTGCTTCTACAAAAAGGAAATGATGTAGTGATTGTGGCTATGGGACTATGGGCAGGCACAGATTGTCCATCTTATGCGATATTTGGTCATAGACCAGAAACCGATATTACAGAGGGTGTGTATAAAAGAATCCCAGAGATAAAAATAGGTCAAAGCATTAACAAATACAATAATTGGCATAATTTTATTATTGATATAGGCGATACAAGCAAAAATTCGGTTTCGTTTAGTTATAAAACTTCGTTAGGCAAAATGCAAAAGATTAAAAAGCCTGTAAAATTAACTTTGGGCAAAGATTATTCGTATATCAAGGCGATAATAATAGGCAACCTTCCCTATTCCAATTATAAAGGAACCAACTCTATCAGCGATAATGTTGTCTTTGTTGATAATGTAATGTTCACAAAAAACACCCCCTAATTCCATACCATAAATATATCGGTGATGGAATAAGCTTCAATAATTAATCCTGTTTGTTATAAACAAGCAGGATTATTCTTCATCAATTTAGAAAATACATTCATATCAACAATATATTGGAGATTATATGTATACTCAAAGCCTTAACAGCAGTGATATTAATAATTGGAAACTTTCCAGATTAAACGACACAGAACTTTATAAAGCAATTGTTCCAGGATGCGTTCATACAGACCTCCAGAATGCAGGCGTTATTCCCGATCCATTCGTTGGAGTGAATGAAGTGTATGTTTCCTGGGTCGCAGAAACCGACTGGGTTTATTCACTTGTATTTGATGCTGACCAGGAGCTTTTATCCCATAAAAACATTTTCCTTGAATGTGACGGATTGGATACCATTGCAGCTATTACACTAAATGATAATGAAATTGCCAAAACTGACAACATGTTCCGCCGATACAGATTTGATATTGGCAGTATTATAAAACCCACTGGAAACAAGCTGTCGGTAGAATTCAAATCGCCGGTGAACACGGTGAAGGCAAAAATTGGCGAAGGCAATGTAATAACTCCCGGAGACAGCATTGAAGGCTCGCCATATATTCGCAAGGCAATGTATCAATGGGGCTGGGATTGGGCGCCAAAAACACCAACAAGCGGAATTTGGAAAAACATCTGCATAGCAGGCTATGAATCAGCCGGAATTGACGATATCCGCATTAATCAGACTTTTAATGAAGGCAGTGTATCAATTGCAATTGATGTGAAGATTGAAGAATTTGCTCAATCGGAGAAGAGCGTTGATATTATATTGCTTGATCCAGAGTGCAGACGGAACAATTATCACGCCAAGGTTGAAAGCGGGTTGGCGCATATAGATATCGAAATCAATAACCCTCAGCTATGGTATCCAAATGGGTATGGGTGTCAGCCTTTATACGACATAAGGGCAGAGCTTATGGAAAATGGCGTATGTATTGATTATTGTGACAAGCAGATAGGATTGCGGACGATAGAATTAATCCAAAAGCCTGATGAATGGGGCAGATCTTTCTTCTTTAAGGTTAATGGAATACCTGTTTTTGGAAAAGGCGCCGATTGGGTTCCGGCAGATCAGTTTCCATCGAGGATTGATGCAGAAAAGTATGAAATATTGGTAAGAGATGCCGCAGCGGCAAATATGAACATGCTTCGTGTATGGGGCGGAGGGATTTATGAAAGCGATGATTTCTACAGGTATTGCGATCAATATGGCATACTGGTTTGGCAGGACTTTGCGTTTGCATGCGGTCATTATCCGGTAGACAGCGAGTATCTTGCGAATGTAAGGCAGGAAGCAAAGGATAACATCCGCAGAATAAGACACCATGCGTCATTGGCGCTCTGGTGCGGAAACAATGAGATGGAATGGTTTCTTGCAGGCAATTGGGGTGGAGACAAGAATGAAATCATGCGCAAAGAGTATTTAGAGATATACTACAAGCTTCTGCCGGAGGTGCATGCTGCAGAAGATCCAACAACTCCATATTGGCCAGCATCACCGGCATCTTCGGAGCCGTTTGTAGATCCGAATGGAGAGAATGAAGGCGACGGTCATTATTGGGAGGTTTGGCACGGACGCTTGCCATTTACCGCATATAGGAGACATTATTTTCGTTTTATGAGCGAGTTTGGCTTCGAATCGCTTCCTGCATACAGCACCATCAAATCTTTTGCTGAACCTGAAGACATGAATATGACTTCGCTTGTTATGGAGAATCACCAGAAGAACTCTGCCGGCAACGGATTGATATTGTTCTACATGGCACAGACTTTTCAATTTCCAAAGGATTTCAAATCCATGGTGTATGTAAGTCAACTGCTTCAGGCAGAGGCAATGAGATATGGCGTTGAGCATTGGAGACGAAACCGCAATGGATTCAGGTGTATGGGTACACTCTACTGGCAGTATAATGACTGCTGGCCAGTAGCAAGCTGGGCAAGCATAGATTACTTCAACCGGTGGAAAGCATTGCAGTATTTTGCAAAGCGGTTCTACTCACCTATTTTGCTATCGGCCGAAGAGGATGCCAACAGTGTGAAAATACATGTTACCAACGATACCACAGAAGCGTTTAATGGATTGTTGAAATGGCAGCTTGAAACTATGGATGGCACAATAGTAAAATCTGCCGATGTGGAGATAAATGCACCCGCTGAATGCAGCATTAAGGCTGCAGATTTAGATTTTTCTGAGTATCTTGATTACGATACTCGGAGGCAGACAGTATTGGTGCATGAGCTTCACAGCAAGGGCGAATGTCTTTCTATGGGTGTAACAACATTTGTGCCAAGCAAGCATCTTGATCTGTTAGATGCTGAAGTATCTGCAGCAGTAGAAAAAATTGATGATGAGGTAAGAATATCGTTAGAGAGCAATAAACTGGTTAGGTATGTAATGCTTGAAGCCGATGGATGCGACTTGCTGTTCAGCGATAACTTTTTCGATCTTCCAGCGGGCAGAAAGGTGATTGTTGCTGCTGATACCAAAGGGATGTCGGCAGATGAGATAAGCAGCAGATTAAGAATTACTCATTTGAAAGAGAGTTACTGATTACAGATGGCGTTTGAGTAGGAGAACGCCATCTGTATGCTCTGCGGGTGCATCAACCCAATAGCTGCATGGAAGCTCTTTGAAGGTTCAACTACCAGCGGTGTGTATTGTATAAGCTGTCTATTCGGCTTATGGAGAACAGCAAATACACATCGCTGCCTTGAAGCAGACCAAGCATTGGAAATGAGTCTGTTGAAATCCGAAGCGATGCTGTTCTAACTGGAAGCAAAGTATAAGACCAGTTGAATCTTCCAAAAATACAAAATCTTCACAACACCATCTTCCTGCAAACCTTCTTGCAGGAACCCCAGTGTGCAATGTCATCGTTTTTAGTTTGTAAATGGCTCCTGCAGGTCGCTGCGGTTCACGAATGATGCCGTATACATGCGCTGCCAAAAAATCACAAGACGGCGTATATAGCGTCTCCGAATAAAAATAACACAATATATAGCGTTTTTGTATTGACGGAAGCAGATTCAATATTGTATAATAGCATTCGAACAATTATGGAGGATGCTATTATGCGAATCGGCGGATTACAAAAGATCACTTTGCTGGATTATCCCGGCAAGGTTGCCTGTACAGTATTTCTGACCGGCTGTAATCTGCGCTGTCCCTACTGTCATAACCCCAGTCTTGTCTTCCCAAGCGCCGAAGCGGAGCAGATGTCTGAGGCAGCGCTGTTTGCCTTCCTGGAAACACGACGCGGCAAGCTGGATGGCGTTTGCATCACCGGCGGAGAGCCGACGCTCCAGCAGCAGCTTCCTAAACTGCTGCAAAACATCCGGCGAAGAGGATTTCTTGTTAAGCTGGATACAAACGGAACAAATCCAAGTATGCTGCGCAGCCTCATTAATTCCGGATTGGTTGATTACGTGGCTATGGACATCAAGAATTCACCCTCACACTATACAGATACCTGTGGAAGAAACAATATAATCGAGCAGGTGCAGGAAAGCGCAGCGTTTTTGATGAAAGGAACAGTGGATTACGAGTTTCGCACTACTGTATGCGCTCCTCTGCACACACCAGAAAATATGATTGAAATTGGGCAGTGGCTATGTGGTGTAAAGCGCTACTTTATCCAGCCCTTTGTAGATTCCGGTGTGCTGGCAGGCAACAGCATGATGCCCCTGTCCGCAGCAGAAATTTATTCACTAAAGGAAAGCGTTTTACCCTATATCCCCAACACACAGATACGAGGGCAATAGATAGATATAAGGAGAGAATGATCATGTATAAAGTTATTAAACGAGACGGTCGAGCAGCCGAGTTCAGTCTCAGTCGTATTTCCAATGCCATTATGAAGGCCTTTGACGCCACAAACATCCCCTACAACACGGAAGTGATCAATCTCCTGTCGCTTCAGGTTACAGCAGATTACACCAGTAAAATCACTGATAATAAGATTGGTGTAGAGGCTATTCAGGACAGCGTGGAAGCCGTGCTCCAGCGGGCAGGCTACGCAGAGGTCGCCAAGGCGTATATCCTCTACCGAAAGAATCGTGAAAAGCTGCGGAATATGAGTTCAACCATTTTAGATTACAAAGGCCTTGTAGATGGATACCTCAAGGTCTCCGCCTGGCGCGTGAAGGAGAACTCAACTGTTACTTACTCTGTAGGTGGTCTGATTCTATCCAACTCCGGAGCTATTACCGCCAACTACTGGCTCAGCGAAATCTACGATGAGGAGATTGCCGACGCCCATCGCAACGCGGATCTCCATATCCATGATCTTTCCATGCTTACCGGCTACTGCGCCGGATGGAGCTTAAAGCAGCTCATACAGGAGGGACTGGGCGGCATCCCCGGAAAGATTACCAGCACGCCCGCAAAGCATTTGGCAACGCTGTGCAACCAGATGGTGAACTTCCTTGGCATCATGCAGAATGAATGGGCAGGCGCTCAGGCGTTTTCCAGCTTTGATACTTATCTTGCACCCTTTGTCCGAACGGACAAGCTCAGTTATTCTGAAGTTAAGCACGCCATCGAAAGCTTTGTCTATGGTGTCAACACTCCCAGCCGTTGGGGAACCCAGGCTCCCTTCTCCAACATCACACTGGACTGGACCGTACCGGCAGACCTTGCCGACCAGCCCTGTATTGTGGGCGGTAAACCCATGGACTTCACCTACGGCGACTGCCAAGCGGAGATGGATATGATCAACAAGGCGTTTATTGAAGTGATGATCGAAGGTGATGCCAATGGACGGGGGTTCCAGTATCCTATTCCAACCTATTCTATCACAAAGGATTTCGACTGGAGCGAAACGGAGAATAACCGTCTGCTCTTTGAGATGACTGCCAAATTCGGCACGCCCTATTTCTCCAACTACATCAACTCTGACATGGAACCAAGAGATGTTCGCAGCATGTGCTGTCGCTTGCGGCTGGATCTGCGAGAGCTTCGCAAAAAAAGCGGCGGATTCTTCGGCAGTGGCGAATCCACCGGATCCGTGGGTGTTGTAACAATCAACCTGCCCCGCATCGCCTATCTCGCCAGAAATGAAGCGGAGTTTTTCTCCCGGCTTGACCGTATGATGGACATCGCTGCCCGCAGTCTGAAGATCAAAAGAACCAATATCGGTCGGCTAATGAATGAGGGTCTGTATCCTTACACGAAGCGTTATCTTGGCAGCTTTGATAACCACTTCTCCACTATTGGACTTGTTGGCATGAATGAGGCAGGACTGAATGCCTCTTGGCTGCATAAGGACCTTACCCATGAGGAAACGCAGGACTTTGCCGTACGGGTGCTCAAGCATATGCGCAATCGGTTGAGCGACTATCAAGAGCTGCACGGCGATCTTTATAATCTGGAGGCAACACCTGCCGAATCTACATCCTATCGCCTTGCCAAGCACGATAAGCAGAGGTATCCCGACATCATCACCGCACACGAGGGTGTAACACCCTACTACACTAACTCCAGCCATCTGCCTGTAGGTTATACTGAGGATATTTTTGCTGCACTGGATATCCAGGATAAGCTTCAGACACTCTACACCAGCGGCACAGTGTTTCACGCTTTCTTGGGGGAGAAGCTGCCCAGTTGGCAGTCTGCAGCGGTCTTGGTGCGCAAGATTGCGGAAAACTACGAACTGCCCTATTATACGCTGTCACCAACCTATTCCATCTGCACTGACCACGGCTATCTCACCGGCGAGCAGTTTACCTGTCCCATGTGCGGAAAGAATACAGAGGTTTACAGCCGAATCACCGGATATTATCGTCCGGTGCAGAACTGGAACGATGGAAAGAGTCAGGAGTATAAGGACCGCAAAACCTATATTGTAGGTAATGAAGTGAAGGAAACTCCGCTGCCGCCACAGAATGGACATGCAGAACCTGCTGAGGAAAAGGATGTCTCGCAGCGGAAAACAAATGCATATACACTTTTCGTCACGGAAACCTGCCCCAACTGCCAGGTAGTAAAGCCGCTGCTTCAGAAGGCGGGTATCACTTATGAGGAGAAGGATGCCGCAGAATACGGACAAGAGGCAAAGGCGCTGGGACTTATGCAGGCGCCCACATTAGTCGTGTGGGATGAGGAGCCGGTTCTCTATGCCGGCGCCGCTGAGATCAAGAGTTTTATCAAGGAGTATGACAAATTATCAACATCGCCGTCATTGGCGGAGGTTCCGCAAAGTTGACAGCCGTCCCTTATGCAGATGGATGCAACTTTGTCTCAAGCAAGCATCTTGATCTGTTAAATTCTGAAAAATCAACTTGATTTATAACTGGCTTCATCCTAAAATACAGGATGAGGCTTTTTTATAAAGAATAGATAAATATAAGTTAAAACATAACAGAAACATATTTGCATTTAATGAAAAATATATTATAATGCTATAAGAATAAAATCTAAAATATTTATCAAACAAATGGTTTTATACAAAAATCACTTATACAAGGAGATTAAACTATGAATTACAATGTTTGGGATTATGGAGTTGTCGGTGATGGCAAGACTTATGACACTGATTCAATTCAACGCGCCATAGACGAATGCTCGGCAAACGGCGGTGGAGTTGTAACAGTAAACAACGGAACGTTCCTTATAGGAAGCATTATACTCAAGGATGATGTAGAACTGCATATTACATCTACGGCTACTTTACTTGGAAGCTCCGATCTTTCCAAATATCACAAAGATGAACAGGCAGGATATGAAAAAATTGGTCAGTCGCTTATATACGCCTCCGGAAGCAAGAATTTTGCCATAACAGGAAGCGGAACAATAGATTTCCAAGGTCAATTGTTTCCAAATGGCGTAGAAGACTTCCGCCCGGTTGGTGTGAGATTCAGAGATTGCAAAAAAATTGTATTGCAGGGGGTGTTATACAAAAACGCAGCATCATTCATGATACACCCTATTCATTGCAGCGACATGCGGATAGAAGGCATTGAAATCTACAACATGGTTCAGCCGAATAATGACGGAATTGATCTTGATGGATGCCAGAATGTATTTATATCTAACTGCAAGATAACAAGCACAGATGACAGCATAGCATTTAAGGTTATAGAACCAGGTCAGCCATGCTCTGATGTTGTAGTAACAAACTGCATACTCAGCTCATATTGTGCAGCAATAAGACTTGGTCCGGATGCGTTGGAAGATATAATGAGAGTTACAGTATCTAATTGCGTTATACGAGATACGAT
>JAPXND010000109.1:0-8381 GCA_033808695.1 Armatimonadota bacterium | reverse complement strand
GATATATTCGTCCGCGACCGGCAGACAGGCGTTGTTCAACGGGTAAGCGTAGGAACAGGTTCAGTTGAGGCAAACGGAGCAAGCTATGATCCGTCCATCAGTTATGATGGGAGATATGTGGTATTTACATCAGATGCAAGCAATCTGGTGCAGAATGACACCAATGGAGTAAGCGATGTATTTCTGTATGACAGAGTTGCAGATACCACTGTAAGAGTAAGCGTAGATGATAACGGTAATCAGGCAAATGGCGCAAGCTATGAACCGGTTATAAGCGGATATGGGAACTATGTAGCATTCACATCAGAAGCATCAAATCTTGTATCTGACGACACCAACGGAGTAAGCGATGTATTTATATACGATGTTGCTGCAGGAACAATAAAGATTGTAAGAAACTTAAATGGTGAAATAGGGGATGGCGCAAGCTCTCAGCCGTCTATAAATGAAAATGGGAAATTAGTGGCATTCACGTCAAAGGCAACAAATTTTGATATTTTTGGCGCCACAGGTTTTGATGGTACAACAAGCAATGTGTTTTTATATGATGCTGAATATGAAAATGCTATCCTCGTAAGCGGAGACATTAATTCTTACACAGCTGGAAACGGCAGCAGCTATGAACCGTCTATAAGTGCAGATGGAGACTATATTGCATTCACTTCGGAAGCAACAAATTTTGATGGTATAACTGATACAAATAATGCATCGGATATCTTCATTTACAATTGGGGTTTTGTATATATGGTAAGCGTCTTGGAAAATGGAGTTCAAGGGAATGGCGCAAGCCGTCAGCCGTCTATAAGTACAGATGGAGACTATATTGCATTCACATCGTCAGCTACAAACTTCACATCTAACGATAATAATGCCGCAGATGATATTTATGTAAAAGAATATGATGGTAGAATAATGCTGGTAAGTGCAAACCTCAGCGGTTCTGCAGGCAGCCAGGCTAGTACATCTCCGGCAATTAACTACGATGGCTCCGTTATAGCATTTACATCTAGTGCATCCGACCTTGCCGCAAATGATGCAAATGGAGTTGATGATGTATTTGCACAAGTTCCATACAAAGCGGATATGGCAATAAAAGCTGGAACAGATGCGTCATACATCGGTCAAGATATCTACAACAACGATGGAACAGACCAGACAAGAAGTCAAAATGGAATCCGAAAAAAGCCTGTAATGTATCTTTTCCGTGTATACAACAGAGGTATATCGGATGATTCGTTTATAATAACCGGACCTGCATCATCAGACGGATGGGATGTTAAATACTATAGATTCGGCACAACAACTGATGTAACAAATGATGTAACAGGCGCAGGATGTAGAACTCCTACACTTGCCCCCGGAGGAACCACAGGCGTATATGCAATGGTAACGCCTACCGGCAATGCAGCAGCAGGAAGCGCAAACACGCTGTATGTAACAGCAACTTCAGCGGGCAACTTAAGCAGTGATACAGTGAAGGCAGTAACAGAGTATCCTGCATATGCAAAACCCGATTTTCTAATCAAAGCCTCTACTGATACGGACTACATAGGCTATGGCATTCTTAACGATGACGGAACAGATCAGACCAAAAGCTTAGATGTATTGGCAAACAGGAATGCGATGTATTTGTTCAGAGTATACAACACAGGCAATGCTAATGACACGATAAAGATACAAGGTCCCGGGTCAGCAAATGGTTGGACGGTGAACTACTATCAATTTGGAACAACAACCAATGTAACGAATGATGTAATAAACGCCGGCTATAGATTGAATCTAAACGCCGGCGATACATCGGGAGTATATGCGCTTGTACGTCCGAACTCAACAGTTCCGGTAGATGAAACCTTCACCCTGAACATGATGGCAGCGTCTGAATTCGACAACAAGTCGGATGTGGTAAAAGCTGTTACTACCAGGAAATAGATATAGAACAGCAGTATAAACGCATCAACAGCAGGTGATGGAAACATCGCCTGCTTTTTTTGGTATTATGGGCATGCTTTGAAGCTATGTTGAACCGCCGTATGACGAACGGCATGTACGGTGGTGTGAGAGGGGAGGAAAACCTCCCCTGCTCGATAGAGTCTTTAATCGAATGTGATGTCTTTATGATATTCCTGCAGTGATTTCACAGTGTAATCGTTATCTTGAGCGTCGGCAATTCCCAATGTGGCAGCTACGGTTGCTGCAGCAGTAGTAATATAAGGGATTTTATACCTTATTGCTGTTTTGCGGATATAGCTATCGTCGTAAGCGCTGTCTTTGCCCACGGGAGTGTTAATAACAAGCTGAATATCTCCGTTAGCAAGCGTATCAATCACATTTGGGCGCCCTTCATGCAGCTTTTTAACTCTGCTTACCGGAACATTGTTTTCTTCAAGAAATGCTGCAGTGCCATTTGTTGCAACTATATCAAATCCCAAGTTGCTCAGATGCTGCAAGGCCGGAAGTATAGCTTTTTTATCTGGATCTGCAACAGTTACAAGAACTGTTCCTTTTAAAGGAAGTGGAGATCCGGCAGCTATCTGTGACTTGTAGAAAGCAAGCCCATACGAATCTGCAAGTCCTAACACTTCACCGGTAGAACGCATTTCCGGCCCCAAAAGTGGATCTACTTCCGGGAACATGTTGAATGGGAATACCGCTTCTTTTACGCCAAAGTGGCTGTACCTGCATGTATGTAGATCCAAATTTTTCAATTTTTCGCCAAGCATAACTCTTGTTGCAATATTTGCCATAGAAACGCTGGTAACCTTAGAAACAAGCGGAACCGTTCTGGATGCACGGGGATTTGCTTCAAGAATATACACTATATCATTATGTATGGCAAACTGTATGTTCATCAGTCCAACAACGCCAAGCTTTACGGCTATGCGTTTTGTATACTCTCTAATAGTTTCCTGATGCTTTTTCGATATGCTGACTGGCGGAATGGAGCATGCACTATCGCCGGAATGAATGCCTGCCAGCTCAATGTGCTCCATTACTGATGGTACAAAAGCTTCGGTACCGTCGGAAATTGCATCCGCTTCAGCTTCAATGGCGTTCTCAAGGAATTCATCAATCAGTATAGGTCTATCCGGTGATATCTCTACTGCTGCATTTACATATCGTGTAAGATCTTCCGAATCATATACAACCTCCATGCCTCTTCCACCCAATACATATGATGGACGAACCATGAGAGGATAGCCTATTCTTTCTGCTATAACAAGAGCTTCATCTAAAGAGCTTGCCATACCGTTTTCGGGTTGAGGAATTTCAAGCTCCTTCATTACCGCTGAAAATCGTTTGCGGTCTTCAGCAAGGTCAATGCTTTCCGGGCTGGTGCCAAGGATTTTCACTCCGGCTTCAGCAAGCTCAACAGCAATATTCAACGGTGTCTGTCCGCCAAACTGAACAATAACACCTTCCGGCTTCTCTTTTTCGTAAATGCTTAATACATCCTCAACGGTCAAGGGTTCAAAATATAGTTTATCTGATGTGTCATAATCAGTAGATACGGTTTCTGGGTTGCAGTTTACCATTATTGACTCATACCCTAACTCTCTTAGTGCAAATGCGGCATGAACACATGTGTAGTCAAACTCAATTCCTTGACCTATTCTGTTAGGTCCGCCGCCCATTATCATAATCTTTTTGCGGTCCGATACTTTTACCGTATCCTTTATGTTATATGAAGAGTAGTAGTACGATGCATCCGCACCGCTTACCGGTACCGATTCCCATGCCTCATTTATTCCCAAAGACACTCTTTTAGATCTTATCCGGTTTTCAGGAATATCAAGGATTTGTGCAAGATACTTATCAGAGAAACCATCCTTTTTAGCTTGAATCAGCAAATCGTCCGGCAGATCTTTGCCTTTATATGTTAGTATTTTCTCTTCAAGCTCTACAAGCTCTTTCATTTGTGTAATGAACCATTTGCCTATATGTGTGGTATGATGGAGTTCATCAACAGTCATGCCTTTTCGCAAAGCTTCATACATTATGAATTGACGTTCTGAAGATGGTTCGGCAATCAATCTTCTAAGTTCAGTTAGTGAAAGGGTGTTGAAGTTTTTAGCAAATCCCAAGCCGTAGCGTTTGATTTCTAATGAGCGAATGGCTTTTTGGAATGCCTCTTTGTAGGTTTTGCCAATGCTCATCACTTCGCCGACAGCTCTCATTTGCGTGCCAAGCTTATCATGTGAACCGTGGAACTTTTCAAATGCCCATCTTGCAAATTTAACCACAACATAATCACCGGAAGGAGTATACTTATCCAGAGCGCCGTCCCGCCAGTAAGGGATGTCGCTCAGCAGATATCCGGCTGCAAGTTTTGCGGAAATGAGAGCGATTGGAAATCCGGTTGCCTTTGATGCAAGAGCCGATGAACGTGATGTTCGGGGATTTATTTCTATAACAACAACTCTGCCTGTTTTGGGATTATGTGCAAATTGAACATTGGTACCGCCTATAACCCCAATAGCCTCTACGATTTTGTATGCTATATCTTGAAGCTGCTTCTGAAGCTCTGGTTTTACAGTAAGCATTGGCGTTACACAATAACTATCTCCTGTATGCACACCCATTGCATCAACATTTTCGATAAAGCATACAGTAATCATGTTGTTGTTTGCATCTCTTACAACTTCAAGCTCCAGCTCTTCCCAGCCTAATACCGATTCTTCAATGAGTATCTGTCCAACAAGGCTTGCTGCTATTCCTCTTGCCGCAATTCCTCTAAGCTCTTCAACGTTCCATACAATACCGCCGCCTGTACCGCCCATTGTGTATGCGGGACGTATAACTACGGGATATCCAAGCTCCTGGGCAATTAATTCAGCCTCTTCTACCGAGTATGCAGGTTCGCTAAGAGGCATTTCAACACCAAGCGATTTCATTGTTTCTTTGAAAGCTATTCTATCTTCGCCGCGTTCTATAGCATCTACCTGAATGCCAATTATTTCTACTCCATATTTTTCTAAAATCCCAAGCTGACTTAGTTCGGCAGAGAGATTCAAACCTGTTTGTCCGCCAAGATTTGGCAGTAATGCATCAGGACGTTCTTTTTCAATGATTTGCTCAATGCTTTCAACAGTCAATGGTTCAATGTAAGTGTGATCCGCCATGCCGGGGTCGGTCATAATTGTAGCCGGATTAGAATTAACAAGAATTATTTCATATCCTGCTTCGCGAAGCGCTTTGCAGGCTTGGGTGCCTGAATAGTCAAACTCACAAGCTTGTCCGATAACAATTGGACCTGAACCTATTATAAGGATTTTTTTGATGTCATTGCGTGCTGGCATGTTACCCCCTATAATTGAAGAATAGAATCTGGAGTATTTTGAGGGGCCTTATGTTCAATGCAGTATAAGCCAAAGTATGCTGCAGCTTAAAGGCAGTATATCATTGTTGTTCCAATAAAACCCTTACAATTATATCACATGCAGAAAATCATGCCAATAGTTGATTGCAGTATTATGCTGCATTTAGCCCTATAGGTGCATTTTGTAAATAACAGAACGAGTGAAAATAATGAATAATATCGATTATTAATTGATTGTCTGAGGCGCAGTATTATGAAGGATACATACCCTAACCTATATAATATAAATACAGTTTGCTAATGTTCTTATTTCTTTTTGCTGGGGGATTATTATGTATAAGGATACTATGACACCAAGAGAGCGCTGGCATGCAGCAATTACCAGAAAAAAGCCCGATAGAGTTCCCATGGATTACTGGGGTACAGAAGAGGCTACAAACAAGCTGCTGAGTAACATGAACTGCACATTTGATGAAATGCTTGCAAAACTTCATATAGATATGCCGGTAACGGTAGCTGGAAGATATATCGGCCCTTTGCCAAAAGCAGGGGAAGACATTTGGGGATTGAAGTATATACAGGTTGATTATGCCTCCGGTGTTTATTCGGAATCTATTAATTCGCCATTAGCTGGTTATAATTCGGCAGAAGAGATAGACAAGAATTATAACTGGCCAAATCCTGACCATTGGAGTTATGACCATATACCTGCTCAGATTGCAGGATGTGAAGATCGACCAATCAGAGGCGGGGGATCCGAGCCTTTCCTGCTATACAAGAAGCTCAGAGGTGAGATACAGGCATTTGTTGATTTAGTGGAAAACCCGGAAATTGTTGATTATTGTTTAGATAAGCTTTTTAATCTGGCATACCAGGATACACTCCGCATTTTTGAATCTATCCCCGGCAAAGTGCTTATCACATATGTGGCAGAGGATTTAGGAGCGCAGGAAGCTCTGATGTATTCGCCGGAACATATTCGGAGATATCTGCTTCCGCGTATGAAGAAGATGATGGAGCTTACTAAGCAGAATGGTTCTTATGTGTTTCACCACACTGATGGCGCTGCAAGAGAGATTTTGCCAGATTTGATAGAGACCGGAATAGAAGTTCTAAACCCGGTTCAATGGCGCTGCAAGGGCATGGAGCGTGAGTGCTTGAAGCGGGATTTTGGTGATAAAATAGCGTTTCATGGCGGGGTTGACAATCAATACACTATTCCGTTTGGAAGCATTGATGAAGTCCGCAATGAAGTTGCTGACAACATTAGAATATTAGGAGAAGGCGGGGGATATATACTTGCACCATGCCACAATATACAATCGGTAGGCCCGCCTGAGAATGTAGCTGCACTTTATCAAGCCGGATATGAGTTTGGCTGGTATTAATATTTGGAGAGATTATGTTATATCTTTATGGCGCTGCAATTTTCCTAAGCGCATGTTTGCTCTTTATTATGGAGTTATTATATGCCAAAATGATCCTTCCTTTTCTTGGCGGATCACCATCTGTATGGATAACATGCAATGTATTCTTTCAGTTTGCTTTGCTTGTGGGTTACTTGTATGCACATTTTATTGTAAATAAGCTGAAGGCAAACAAGCAGGTTATGCTTCATATTATCCTATTGATGATTCCAATTGCGCTTCTGCCTGTTGCAATTCCGCAAAGCTGGCAGCGCCCATCGGAGCATAATCCTGTTTTGTGGGTGCTGTCAATTATGATTGTAACTGTTGGTTTCCCTTTTACTATTTTATCAACCAGTTCACCATTACTGCAGCAGTGGTTTGCTTACACTAGGCATAAATATAGAAACGATCCTTACTTTCTATACGCGGCAAGCAATATAGGAAGTTTTACAGGTTTAATAGGATATCTGCTTCTCATTGAACCGAACCTTTCCATTGCAAAGCAGAATATATACTGGAAATATGGATATATTTTTCTTGCTGTAATGATTGCTTTGTGTGGAGCAGCAATTCTATTCACCAAAAGAGATGATGCCTCTGCAGCAGAATATAGCGATGACAGCAGTTCTGCCATAATCTCTGATAAGCCAATAACTCTTAAAAGAAAGCTGTATTGGATAATTCTTGCATTCATTCCTTCCAGTTTAATGTTAGGGCTTACTACTCATATTACAGTAGATATTGCCTCGGTTCCATTATTATGGGTAATTCCTCTTGGATTGTATTTGCTTTCATATGTAATTGCATTTTCAAAACACATATATATCCCTCAGCGTATTCTTATAAAGCTGCTGCCGATTCTTGTTATTATTCAGACTGTAGTATTTATTGGACTGCCGTTCAAAATGGTGTCGATTTTTATAGTTCCCATGCTGACATTTTTTGTAGCTGCTATAGTATGCCATAGAGAGCTTGTTCTTGATAGACCATCTGCAAATCACTTAACACTGTTCTATCTGTTGATGTCTGTTGGAGGGATGCTGGGCGGAATATTTAATGCGCTATTGGCGCCAGTTATTTTCAACTCAATTGCCGAGTATCCTATAGTCTTAGTTTTAGCCTGCGTGGTTTGTATATATGCGGGAATATACCGATATGATAAAAACAATATCGACAAAGTGAAGATAGTATATGAAGATTCAATTTTCATAATAGGTATATCTGCAGCTGCCTTTTTGGTTTTATATATTATTAGAACACTTAGATTTAGTTTTGACT
Source organism: Armatimonadota bacterium (assembly GCA_033808695.1). Taxonomy (GTDB): domain Bacteria; phylum Armatimonadota; class UBA5829; order DTJY01; family DTJY01; genus JAPXND01. The sequence continues at coordinate 377 of JAPXND010000109.1, read as the reverse complement.
CATATGAATCCATGCTGTTATTAGCAATTGTAGGTGTTTTAATCTATATAACATCAAAGTATCCTATGAGATTTGGAATAATACTTGGATTGGTGTTGTTTATTTTAAATACCGACCCAATGAAGAGTGAAAACGTTCTATATAAAAATCGCAGCTTTTTTGGAGTGATTAAGGTTGAAAAACTGCCAATATCGAATCTGAATAAACTTGTGCATGGAACTACCTTGCATGGCGCACAATTTATGGATCCGCAATTACGCAATCTGCCTTTAACCTATTATTTCCGCAGCGGACCTATAGGTGATCTTTTTAATACATTCAGTGGAGTTAATGAAAAAGAAAACATTGCAGTAGTGGGTTTAGGTACGGGATGCATT
>JAPXND010000108.1:0-8548 GCA_033808695.1 Armatimonadota bacterium | reverse complement strand
TCTGCAAGGGGATTAAGCAAGAGTCCTTGCAGAGCTGTTCCAGCCATTGCCAAACACATTCCAACAAGCGCTCCAAGCAGAACCCTTGGGAACCTAATTTCCCAAATAATATCACTGTCAGGCCCCGTTATGGTATTGCTTGCAAACATCTTTAGTCCAGGAATATGGCTTGCAATAACATTCCATACAGCAGATGGTGAAATGTTTACAGCGCCTAATCCTGTGGCAGCAACTATTGATGCAATTAAAAGCAGAATAAATGCCAGAATGTTTCTTGCAAGTTTTCCTGTAATCAGCCACCGATTATTATTTTCAATATGGTTAGTGTGCTTTACACTATTTCTTAGCATCTGGATGTACCATTTTCGAAATCTGTTTCATGCCTATAACTATTCTGGGTGATGGTCTTACAATATAATCGGGATTGATTGCATATACTCTGCCTTTTTTAGCAGCGTTTGTAACCTTCCATTGTCCTTTAACGAAACGCTTTATATCATTCTTTGTGGTTGTGATAATAATATCGGGATTTTGTCTTATTGCCATCTCAAGCGAAAACCGATTGAATCCGGGTTTTATATCTGATGCCAGATTTACACCGCCGGATATTCTAATTATTTCATCTACATATGTTTTTGGGCCTGCTGCCCACAATGGGTCAGTTTGCACAGAAAACAATACTTTTGGTTTAGTCTTAAATTTGGCTGCCCTTTTCACAATAGCTGCTTTGGCAGTAAGTATTTCATTTGCAACAGCTTTTGATCTTTTTTCTGTGTTTGTTATTCTTCCTATTGTTTTTATATCTGCTGCTAATTGATTTATAGTTAGAGGGTCAATTACAAATACTTTTAACTTACGTGCTTCTAATGATCTTATTGCGTCATCATTGAGAGTGCCATGCGCCAATATAAAATCTGGTTTAAGCGACAGCACTTTTTCAACGCTGATAATATGATCTCCAACACTTGGAAGTTTTTTTGCTGCAGCGGGATAATCTGACCACGAATTAACACCAACAATTTTTTTTCCTGCTCCTATAGAAAACAGTATTTCTGTGTTGCTTGGCGTTAGAGATATAATACGCATTGGTTCTTTAGGTATTAAAACTGTTTTATTTCTGCAGTCTTTTACCTTCATTGGATATTTAGCTGCGTAAGAGAAATTCTGAATAGTCAACAGCATTGACATTACTAATATGCATAGTGTCAATGTCTTTAGTGTTTTTAATGTTTTCATTTTCTTGTCCTTTTTATGTGAATGTAAGGAGATCGTCAACCTCTTGTTTAGTTAAAAATCGCCATTCACCTGGCTTCATTTTGCCTATGTGGATATTTCCTATCCGGGTCCTTACCAATCTTATTACTGGATGTCCTACTGCTTCCAGCATGCGTCTGATCTGCCTTTTTCGTCCTTCTTTGATTGTGATGTTGAGAATACTCATATGATGTGATGTAATTATCGCCTTTAAAGCTATTTTTGCAGGTGTAGTAAATCTATCATCAAGCAAAACCCCATTAGCAAGCTGATCAATCGATTCCTGCTGAATTAAACCAAATACCGTAACATTGTATGTTTTGGGAACATTGTGCTTAGGATGTGTAATCCTGAAAGTGAAATCACCATCATTGGTCAACAGTATCAAGCCTTCTGTGTTTACATCAAGTCTACCAACGGGATAAATTGATCTGTCGATATCCTTTATTAAATCAGTTACAATTCGTTTAGCATGAGGATCCCGCCTGGTGCTTGTATATCCTTTTGGCTTATTGAGCAATATGTATACAAACTCTGGATGTAGGTCAATTTTCCTGCCATCGACTTCTATTATATCAATATCCGGGTCCGCTTTTGAACCAAGTTTCGTTATTACTTCGCCATTAACGCTTACTCGACCTGATGTAATCAGATCTTCGGCGTTCCTTCGCGATGCGGCTCCTGCGGCGGCTAATAGTTTTTGCAACCTTTGTTCCATAAATAAATAATCCTATCAGCAGAAGAAAAATTGTTATAAAAATATTGCGAAACCAAATCCAAATTGCTGCAAATATGCTTCTCTCTGCTGTTTCAGCTGCTATAATATCGGCTTTATCGATTATATCTTTGCCATAATATGCAGTTAAATTTCCAACAACTGCTCCTTTTTTTATCGGTGCAGTTTTCTTTGTTATTGTTATTTTAGTATCAACTACTTCATCATCTGATCTGCTGACAACAATTGATATATCCTTAGAAGGCATTACCTTCAACTTATTGATTTTACCATATTTTATGGGAATAGAGGTAAAAACGCTCTCTTTATTCACAATATTAATATTTTTGTAAAACTTAAATGTAAAATCCATCAGCGCCTTAGTATCTGCTCCTGCTTTTTTACTTCCCAATACAACAGATATTATTCGCCAGTTATCATGTGTTGCAGACCCAACAAAGCATCTTCCAGCTTGTTTTGTATGACCGGTTTTGATGCCATCCGCACCCTCATATGTCTTTAAAAAACGAGATGATGTGTTATGCAATACAACATCTGCTTTATTAATTGATCTATCAATTTTGACTGACTTAACCTTTACATACTTGTTAAATTCCGGTATACGTGCTGCGTATGAAGCCATCAATGCCAAATCATATGCGGTGGAATAATGGTCATCATCATGAAGCCCGTGTGGATTAACGAAATGCGTATTATTTGCACCAATGAGCTTGGCTTTTTCATTCATCATTTCTGCAAACTTACTCTCTGTGCCGCCAATGTATTCCGCTATGCACATAGCAGCGTCATTTGCAGAGCGAACAAGAAGCCCATACAGCAAGGCATCAAGTTTTATCTTTTCACCTTTCTTCAGGTGCATTGATGATTCAGTTGTTTTGCATGCTTCTTCAGAAACAGTAATTGTATCATTAGGATTTCCATGTTCAAGTGCAAGAACAGCTGTCATAATCTTAGTTGTGCTTGCTGGATATCTCTTTGCACGACTGTTTTTCTCATAGATTATTTTCCCTGTTGAAGGATCTATAACTATTGCAGATGCTGCATCTATCTCTGGAGGTTTTGGCGCTGCAATAACAATGACCACACATGAAAAGAAGATCATCAATACAGCTGTCAGCTTACTCAACTCCAACTTCCCCCTGTGTATTCGAGACATCATCTTCTGTTTCCGGAGATTTATCCGTTATACTTGGCAATTCAATATTGTTTAAATCAGGAAGATCAGAAAGATCATTCAATCCAAAATGATTTAGAAACTCATCAGATGTAGCATAAAGCATCGGTCTGCCAGGAGTATCTCTTTTGCCTACCTGCCGTATCAGCCCTCGATTTATTAACGTCCGCATAACACCGTCAGAATTAACCCCGCGAATGAATTCAACCTCCGGCTGTGTTACTGGTTGTTTATAGGCAACTATGGCAAGAGTTTCCAATGCTGCTTTTGACAGCCGCTGGCGTTCTGGTTTTAACAGTAAAGATACATACTGTGCATACTCAGGTTTAGTGCACATCTGATACCCCTCTGCCACCCTTACAATTTGAGTTCCGCGTGTATCAAAGTCAAGTCTAAGCTCATGAATTATACGCTCGAAACGCATATCATCAATCTGCAGCGCTTGTGAAATCTGTTTGGATGTTATTGGTTGAGGTGAAACAAAAAGCATACATTCTATTATGCGTTTGATTTCTTCATCAGAAAGCTCAGTTTCAACTCCATTCAAATCGTTATTCATTAATAATTGCCCATATAAATATTTTATCTAACGGCTTCCTCTGTTTAACCCTGATTCTGCCAAGTTTAAGCAGTTCCAGAATAGAAATAAACGCCATTACAATTTCTATTCTGCTTCTTTTATTTTCTTCGAATAATGCAGTGAATTCTGTTCCGGCTTCACCGGCTGATTTTATTCTGTTCCATATTTCACGCATCTTCATCCTAAGATTAATTTTTTGCTTTTCTATGCTTGTTACTTCATTTTCATCATCAGCTTCAGAAAGCATCCTTTGAAGTGCAAACAATAAATCCATGGCTTCAACATCCATATGAATCATTGGTGCATCATAGTCATTAATCTCATCTGTTGAACGCCAAAACATTTTCTGACGGTTTGCCTCCAGCTCCAGAAAATGGTAAGACATGTTTTTAAATTTTTCATATTCCAGCAGTTTTTCCACCAGTTCAGCACGAGGGTCTGAACCTTCTTCTGACTCCTCTTCTTTTGGCACTGCAGGAAGAAGCATTCTTGATTTGATTTCTAACAATGTTGCCGCAACTACAAAAAACTCCCCAGCGATGTCTAAGTTAAGCGACTCCATAAGTGAGAGATATTCAAGATACTGATCTGCTACTTCTGCTATTGGAATATCATATATATCTAACTTATGCTCTCTTATAAGATGGAGAAGAAGGTCTAAGGGACCTTCAAACACTGGAAGTTTTATTGTATAGTCGTTTTGTATAATCGTTGAAAGCTGCAATTGTTTATTATATGATTGAATCTACAATCATACTCCAGTAAATAAATATGTAAAAACCGCTACAGGCGGACCAATAATATAAGGTAGAACTCCTGTAAATATTATTATTAGGAAGAGAATAAATCCATATCTTGCCATAAATTGATTGTATTTCTGCGCCAGTTCAATCGGCAAAAGACTTGTAAGGATATCAGATCCATCCAAAGGCGCAATTGGTATTAAATTAAAGAATGCCAATACTATATTAAATTGAACAATAAAGAACAACAGGATAGCATAATTCTCAGGGATTTTATCATTAATTGCTCTAAACAATAATCCAAGTATAAAAGCCAATATTATATTTGAAAGCGGTCCCCATAATGATACCTTAAGATTATCCCATCTTGGATTTTTAAATTTTAAAACATCTATAGGTACAGGTTTACCCCATGCAATTCCAAATCCGCCCAACATAGTTAATACAAAGAATATGGTGCCCACAGGATCAAGATGGGCAAGTGGATCTAAAGTAACTCTGCCGGCTTCTTTGGCTGTATCATCACCAGCATGCAGCGCTGCTCGAGCATGTGCAAACTCATGCACTGTCAATCCTATAAGGAATGCAGTAGTCATAATAACCATTTCTTGTATGCTGGGTAAATTTTCGAACATTTACAATCCTGGTTGCAAAATCATCAATAATCAGATACAACATCATGCCTTATCAAATCATCGAGAGTTTCTCTTTCAACGATTATTTTGGACTTGCCATCCTTAACCATTACAACAGGCGGACGCATGAATCGATTATAGTTGCTTGCCATTGAATAGTTATACGCCCCTGTGCACTGAACAGCAATGTAGTCACCCACTTCAACATCAGCAAGTTTTATATCTGTTAATAGTGTATCTGTTTCGCAATGTCTTCCAGATATTGTTACTACATTGTCTGCAGGTTCATTTGCCTTGTTTGCAAGGAATGCATCATATACCGAATCATACAGCAGGGGACGCGGATTGTCACTCATTCCGCCATCTACAGAGATGTATATTCGGTATGATGGATAATCAGTAATCGGCGCTTTTTTAATCGCTCCGACTCTGTAGATAGTTATTCCTGCTGTCCCTACTATAGATCTGCCTGGTTCTTGTATCAATGTTGGTTTATTAGGTATATTGAACTCTTGAAGAGCATTCTTAAATGTTGAAGTAATGACTTCTGCATATTCATCAATTGTGGGAGGAACCTGACCCTCTATGTAACGAATGCCAAGTCCGCCGCCGGTATTGATTTCATCTAATACATATCCTGTTTGATCTATCACCTCTTTTTCAAATTCCACCATAATACGTATTCCTGCTTCATGCGCTTCAAGATCAAGCAATTGTGAGCCAACATGGCAGTGGATTCCCTTAAGATTGATACCTTTGCAGTCAAGGGATTTTTTTACAGCCTGCATTGCAGCGCCGTCTTTGATGTTCATGCCGAATTTTGTATCTGCCTGCCCTGTGCTTATCAAGCGATGTGTGTGCGGATCAATTCCAGGAGTCAATCGGAGTAAAACGCTTGCTTTTTTGCCCATCTCTAAAGATGTTTTGTTCAACAGCTCAAGTTCGGTTATATTATCTACAACTATACGGCCAACACCGGCATCAAGCGCCATCTCTAACTCATATTTGGGCTTTGCATTTCCATGAAAGTATGTCCGTTCCATTGGAAATCCCGCTTTTAGAGCTGTATATATCTCACCTGCAGATGCTACATCTAAGCTGAATTTCTCCTGATCAAGCAGCCGGCACATACCCATATTCAGAAATGCTTTTCCAGCGAATGCTATTATTGTATCTCTATAGCGTGATTGAAAACTGCTTGCAAAGGATCTGCAGTTTTCCCTTATTAAAGCCTCATCCATTATATACAAAGGTGTGCCATACTCATTTGCCAGCGCTATTGTATCGCATCCGCCTATTTCAAGATGACCAGCAGAGTTGATTTTCTGTGTTCCAAACAGCATGTATTTGCTCCCAAAATAATATTAATTAACAATTTATAATACGTAAATTGATTGTATTAAATCCCTGTTTCATTATGCCAAACAGCTATTTTACAAACTCTCTTGCATCAAGCAGTTTCCCAAGTTTTTCAACCTTTTCAGCAGAATGATCAGGTATATGTCCGTCGATGCCAATAGGCAAATTGAGTGTAACAGCTCCCTTAACTCTACTGCATTTATTGATGAAATTATACAGAAGCTCAGGCGAATAATCAGTTAAGGAAGAAGGTATTATATCACCCAAGAATGAAGAGTCTACCGGAACTAATGCATGCCATTGCAGTCCGTCAATAAATCTTGATGTCGGCATATGAAACAATGGTTCCTGATTAGGACGTCTTATCTTTCCTTCATCATTTATATATGCATTTCCACCAACTATAGGGTCTATTCTTATCTTACAGTCTTCAAGTAAATGAACCTCACCTGAGAAATAATCAGCTAATGGTGAAACAGCTTTCAGAATGCCAACACAGAATGCACCGTCGTTAAGCGCTATGATTGAGTTAGGATTTCCGCTTCTTGCTGCTTTCATCCAATCTTCCCAATTCCATTTGCCTTTATGTATTGATTCATAGCAGCCGTCTATCCACCAGCCGTCACAGTTATTTCCAAGTCTTTTGGAGTAATCCTCCAAAAAACTGAGGTAGGTTTTTAAAAATTCAGTCTGATCATCAACATTCCATTGGAATGCGCTCTGCATATCATTTTGCTGCATCCACATCTCGGCTGGAAGGTATGCTATAAATCTTTTTTCAAGACCTTTTACACGTTTGGCAATCTCTTCTATAAGCGCTCGTTTTGGCGTTCTTCCAGGAATAAGTTCATCAATTACACTATTTGGATTATTATAATATCCGGTATTTTGACCTATGGTAAAAATCAGCCAGTCAGCTTTGCTTTTCTCAAATTGCTGCATAAAATAATCAATATCAAACCCATCTATAATCCTATTCAGGTCAGAAGTTTTCTCGTCATCACTGCTGCCAGACGGGGTAATAAGATAATGCACCATCAATCCATATGAGCCATTTGCCATCCAATCAGTGCGAGCCTCAATTGAATTCATTGTTTCACCTTTTCCTGCCGATTTATTTTCTATATTCCGTGAGTTTTCCGCATAACAAAAGTTAATGCATGCTGTACATAATAACAAACCTGCAATCATAATCTTTTTCATAGTTTCAGGTAATCCTTATGATGACAATAATGAATCAAAATTATATAATAAACCTTCACAATCTAACATGAAAAAGGCTAATATGTCAAATTATTGCAGTAAATTACTTAAATGCTTATTTATATGCAGGAAGTATTAATGAAAAATCGAATTATTACATTATATTAAATATTAGAAACAATGGAGGATGGAGGCAGGAATGTTTAAAAATTATATTCAATATCTTGTATCTGGATTAGCCGCATTAGGAGTTATCAGCTCTGCAATCTGTTCTGCAGATACATTGAACGTAATGAGATATGGCGCTAAGGCTGATGGTGTAACAGATGATACGCAGGCATTTATGAAAGCCATAGATAAAGCTGCGAAGAAACAGGGCAGTACAGTATATGCACCTTTGGGTACATATTTGATTTCCGGCACAATCACTGTACCCTTAGGAGTTACATTAAAGGGAGATTATCCGGGGCAGGGAAGACAGCGGGGAACAATCTTTTTAGCAACGGGGAATAAAGGCAAAAGTGATGGCAATGGATGTATTGTTCTAACAGCTGCAAGCGGATTGAGAGGAATAGCTTTTGAATATCCCGATCAGAACGCTGAAGCAAAAACCCCAATAAAATATCCATATACTATTACAGCTGGTCCAGACAGCAGGATAGAAGATATCTTTCTCTACAACTCGTATCAAGGAATCAATCTTGATGGAAGCCATGGAAATCTGGTAAGAAACATATGGGGCGAACCTCTAAAAGTAGGAATCAATGCTGACCATATTTACGACATCAGCAGAATAGAAAATGTGCATTTTTGGCCATATTTTACACTTAGCAAGCCATTAAGAACTTGGGTGCAGAATAATGG
>JAPXND010000107.1:0-8660 GCA_033808695.1 Armatimonadota bacterium | reverse complement strand
AATCAGGATGCAAGATGGATGCCTGGCAGGAACATTTTGATTATGATAAATGGATTTCTGCCATTCATGAAGCGGAACTTGAATCTGATTTTTACGTCAACAGGTTAAGAGAATACTCCGAAATACTTCCTTGGGACCATATAAACAGCGGAATTGATAAAAACTTCTTAATACGTGAAGATAAATGCGCATCAGCAATGCAAACAACGGACGACTGCAGAGTAAGCGGAAAATGTATAAATTGCGGAATACTGCATATTGTAAAAGATATGAAAATCCCTGAAGATGAGGTAACGGATGTCCCGTGTCTTGCTAAAAATTAAGAAAGCTTCATCTATAAAATTCATATCTCATCTGGATTTTGTAAAAGCATTTGAATATGGATTGAGAAGGTCTAAGCTTCCCATTTCTTTCACAGAGGGATTCAACCCGCGTCCTAAAATGTCATTCGGCAATGCAGCAGGCGTAGGTGTTTCAAGCGATGATGAACGGATAGTATTGGATCTATCCCAAGCCGTAGAACCTAATCAAATCAAAACACGTCTAAATGAAAAGCTTCCCCCGGGAATGCAGGTAATCAGCGCTGATGAGATTCCTGAAGACACAAAATCAGAGCTTGGCAAGCTTAATGCATCGGAATATCAAATTAGCATATCCTCATCCGAAGTATCTAAGGTAGAAAGAATATTAAATGAAATTATGGATTCAACTGAGTATACAGCGCTTAGACATAAGTCTGGTTCAGTTCAATCTGTAAATTTCCGCCCATATGTCATTAGTATGGATATAATAGATGCATCTGATAAAACAATTACAATAAATGCATCGTTTAAAACAACCAACTCAGGCGGAGGACGTCCGCAGGATATAATACAGATATTAACAAATGCAATTCCAGATATAAACATCTTGGAGATAAGACGTCTTCAACAATTCCAATCAATGGAATAAAAGAGTAATTATTATATTTTTAAATATCTGTAAACTCTTACAGTATTGTTAAAACAGATGAAAGGAGGTGAAAAGATGGCAAAAGAAATTATTGTAAACGCAGGAATTCATGAGACCAGAGTAGCTTTAATTGACAGCGGAAAAATTGTTGAATATCAAATGGAGCGTGAGAGCAAAGTTACAGGAAGCATATATAAGTGCAAGGTATCAAATATTCTTCCTGGAATGGATGCTGCATTTGTAGACATTGGACTTGAAAAAAATGCTTTTTTATATGCCGGCGATGTTCTTCCTGAAACAGATGAAGAATATCCCGATGCAAAACACGAAACTCCTAAATATTTGCATATAAAGGATCTCATAAAACCCAATCAGGAAGTGCTTGTGCAAGTGGTAAAAGCGCCAAGAGGTACAAAAGGTGCACGCGTATCCACAAGAATATCACTTCCAGGGAGATATCTTGTATTGATGCCCGAAGCAGACAATATCGGTATATCACGTAAAATAGATGACAGACAGGAAAGAGACCGTCTTAAAAAGTTATCTGAAAAGATGAGACCAGCAAATTTTGGATTTATAGTTCGTACCGAAGCTGAAGGCAAAACAGAAAAAGACCTAAGCAACGATTTGGAGTTCCTTATGCGCATATGGGAACAAATCCAAGCAAGAGCAAAAGTTACTCCTGCACCGGGTCTTATACATCAGGATATGAGCATTATATATAGAACCATCCGTGATGCCTTCAGCTCCGATGTGCATAAAATGTTCATTGATTCACAAAAAGACTTTGTAAAGGCGCAGGATTTGGTGCAGCTGTTATCACCAAAACAGAAAAATCGATTGGTTTTGTATGATAATCCCACACCGATATTTGAACATTTCAGTATTGAAAATGAAATAGAACGCCTTCTGAAACGCAAGGTTTGGTTAAGATCAGGCGGACATATAACTATTGATCATACTGAAGCGCTGACCACTATAGATGTAAACACCGGCAAATTTATTGGCAGTGTAAGCCTTTCAGATACAATACTTAAAACAAACTTAGAAGCAGCTGCAGAAATTGCACGCCAGTTGAGGTTAAGAGATATAGGCGGAATAATTATAATCGACTTTATTGATATGGAAAACAGTAAAGATAAAACATATGTTATATCCGCTCTTGAAAAAGCTCTTAAACACGATCGCACCAGAACAAAAATATCAAATATAAGTCCATTAGGACTTGTTGAGATGACTCGTAAGCGTACGGGCGAAACAATATCTGAAATTGTCAGTCAGCCGTGTCCATATTGCCAAGGCCATGGACTGATATTATCTCCAGAGTCGGTCAGCATCCTTGTGGAAAGAGATATAAGGAAGACAGCATCGGAAGTTGATGAAGAAGCTATGCTGGTAACAGTGCATCCTGAAGTGGCTGAGTATTTAATTGGCGCTAACGGTGAGCTTGTGGAAGAAATTGAAAGACGCATTAATCGTGCAATATATATAAGATCAGATGTTCATTCTCACATAGAAGCTTATAATATAGAACCCGGTGATTTGCAGGAAATTGAAAAGCAGATGCTTCCCTATAGAAAATCGCAGGTAGTAGAAGGTGAAGTCATTCGCAACCCATTTATCAGTCTTCCAAGAGCATCAGCATGGACAAACGGTTATATGGTAGATCTCATAAATGGCGGAAAATTTATCGGCCAGCAGGTCAAAATCAAGCTGCATAAGATAAACCGATCGTATGCTGAAGGTGAAGCATTAGGTCCAGTAAAAGCATGCAAATAGTCTAAATCACTAAAAATGTATTAATGACCCGATAAATAATTTTTTCGGGTCATTTTATTTTAATATAGCAAGCATAATTGGAATAGTTATAAGGCTCATCATTGTTGTAATAAAAATTGTGCCTGCAACATATTTTCCGCTTTTGCCAAATTTAGCGACTAACACACCCGCCATCATAGCGGTGGGCATTCCCGCTTCTACTGTAAGAGTCTGGAGCATTATACCCTTAATACCAATCATTTTTGCTGCATAATAAGTGAGGAAAGGCAATAATGCAAGTTTTAAGATACAAGCAATTACTACCGGAAGCGTATAGCCTTTTAGCGATTTGGCGCTTATCGAAAGTCCCAATGATATCATAACAAGCGGAATAGTTCCATTTGCAAGATATTTTAATACTGCAAGAATTGGTTCCGGAAGAGCAAATGGTCTAAGCAGGAAAGCAAGCGGAATCGCCCACATTTGCGGAAGCTTTAAAACCCACCCTACTCTCGAAAGCTGAAATTTTTCGCCCATGAACCCGGCAGCAACCACCATGCCTATTGTGTATAGCGGAAGCGCCATCGCCAATTCATCATATAAAACAGCAGTAAAAAGCGCCTCTTTGCTTTTAAAAGCGGCCTCTACAACAGGAAAACCCAAAAATCCAGTGTTGCCAAAAGAAGATGCAAGTATAAGCCCTGCAATTATACCGTATTCAAACCTGAGAATTCTTCCCAAAATGTATGCAATCAATCCTACAAGCGCAATCATTGCAAAACCAATAAGCGGAATACGTGCAACATCAAGGGTGATGGGTTCACGGTATTCATAGATAGCATTGAAAATAAATGCAGGGAGTGTAATATAGATTACTACGGTATTTAAAACATCACAATTGGAAGGCTGAAGGAGACGGATTTTTTTCATTCCGTATCCAATAAGCAAAAGTACGAATACAGAAAGAACTGTACCAGCTATACCAATTATTCCCTGATCCAATATTTACTCCGCCAACTATTTTAATATTGCAGTATTTGAACTACTTGCCTTGCTGATTTCTATATTTCAATGCAGCAGCAATCAATCCGGAAAAAAGCGGATGAGATCTATTAGGTCTGGATTTGAATTCTGGATGAAATTGTGTAGCAATAAAGAATGGATGTGCAGGAACCTCTATTATCTCAATCAATCTATCGTCCGGCGACTTGCCGCTGAATACCATTCCATTTTTGCTCAGTATATCTCTATAAGCATTGTTGACTTCAAATCTATGTCTATGACGTTCTTGGACATCCTGCTTTTGATACAATTCCCATGCCAAGGTGCCCTTGGATATTCTACAAGGCCAGGCGCCTAAACGCATTGTTCCGCCTTTAGTTAAAACATCGTTTTGATCATGCATAAGGTGAATTACTAAATGCTCGGCATCCGGGTCAATTTCTTCGGTGGTTGCATCATTAAGTCCGCACACATTACGGGCAAATTCAATCACTGCCATCTGAAGCCCATAGCACAATCCAAGAAACGGAACCCCTTTTTCGCGTATGTAATTAATTGCAGCTATTTTGCCTTCAGTGCCACGAGCGCCAAATCCGCCGGCAATAATAACAGCATCGGCATCTTTTAACAGCGCTTCGGCGCCCTGTGTTTCAATGTCTTCAGAATCAATCCAAATCTTATTTATTCTAGCGTTATTAGCAATGCCAGCATGCACCACTGATTCACCTATGCTTGTATATGCATCACCATTAGCTACATATTTGCCCACAATAGCTACATTTGTTTCGTATAATGGGTTTAAAACCTTATCCACTATATTTTCCCATTCAGATACATTTGACTCTCCATCACGCAGCTGCAATCTGCGAATTACCTGATCTGCCAATCCTTCTTTTTCAAATGTTAAGGCTATCTCGTATATACATTCCGTATCAAGGGCTTCTATAACGGCGTCTTTATTAACATCACAGAACAATGATATTTTTTCCTTCATCTCATCATTTAACGGAAGTTTAGAGCGGCATATAAGAATATCCGGCTGAATTCCAATCTCCCTCAGTTTGATAACACTGTGCTGTGTAGGTTTTGTTTTAATTTCGCCCCATGGACCAATGAATGGTATTAGAGTAACATGGATATATAATACATTATTAGGTCCAATATCCTTCTTAAATTGTCGGATTGCCTCCATGAAAGGCTGTCCTTCTATATCACCAACAGTACCGCCAAGCTCCACAATTGCAACATCTGCATTAAGTTTATCTGGGGCGCTGTGTATTCTTTCTTTAATTTCATCTGTAATATGGGGAATAACTTGAACTGTTGCGCCAAGATAATCTCCCCGCCGTTCTTTTTCAATTACTGACTGGTAAACACTGCCTGTAGTCATTATGGATTCTTTTGATAGGTCTTCATCAATAAATCGTTCGTAGTTGCCAAGATCAAGATCTGTTTCTGCACCATCATTGGTTACAAAAACTTCACCATGCTGAAATGGATTCATTGTACCTGCATCAACATTCAAGTATGGGTCTATTTTTTGCATAGTTACTTTAAACCCGCGATTTTTCAATAGTCTGCCAAGTGACGATGCAGTAACTCCCTTGCCAATTGATGAGACTACACCACCGGTTACAAATATATACTTTGTCATTTTTCTCTCCATTTCAGTCTTTGAAAAATCAATCAAATATTGCTAATCTGCTGCCTTTACCTAATGATACTGCCGACCTTATAAGCTTAGTGATATACTCTTTGGCAAATAAAGATGCATTCAATACTGTATCGCCTTGCGCTAGTTTTGCTGCAATAACGGCTGACAATGCGCATCCTGTACCGTGTACCGGAGCTCCATCTATCCTTTCACCGGGTATCTCTGTAAGATCAGATCCGTCATACAAATAGTCAACAGGTTCAGCTTCAAGATGTCCGCCTTTTATTAAAACATTTTCACAGCCCATATCATATATTTTTAGAGCAGCATCTTTAACATCGGCCGGCGATTTGATTTTTATTCCCGATAATACCTCTGCTTCCGGAATATTAGGAGTTATCACTCTGACTATTGGTATAAGAAACTTACAAAGCCTTTTTATACCGGAACCAGTTAGAAAAGGCGTACCGTCCTTAGATGCCAAAATAGTATCCAGCACTACATTAGGGATATTATATTTCTTTATCCTATCTGCAGCAATTGAAATTGCTGCAGGTGTATATATCATCCCAATTTTACATGCATTAATATCCATGTCTTTGGATAATGAATCTATCTGCGATGCTATAACCCGCGGCGGCACCTTATTTATTCGCTGCACACCTCTTGTATTCTGCGAGGTAACCGCAGTTACAGCGCATACGCCATAAACCCCTAAATCGTTAAATATTTTTAAATCTAATTGAATGCCCGCACCAGAACAGGAATCAGAGCCTGCAATTGTAAGCGCTGTTTTCAAATTTGGCTTATGGAATGCAACAAGTTCCATTATTGGGAACATCCTGTCATAACAACATCAATATCAAGCATATCAGACAGATAATTTACAGTAATATCTGGTTTCATGCAATCAGGTGAATCAGCAAGCAGTTCCGGTGTAGTTATACCGGTTAACACCAATACCGTTAAGGCGCCTGCTCGCTTGCCGGCAAGGATATCGGTATCAAGTCTATCGCCAACAACCACAACATCCGATGGATCGGCGCCGGCAATATCAAATACTTCCAACATTGCAGGAACTTCTGGTTTGCCTATAAGCAAAGGAACGGTATCAGTTGCCGCCTCAATTGCCGAAACAATTGATCCTCCTCCAGGAACAACTTTTCCATTTTCCAATGGGTAGGTTGTATCTCTGTTTGTTGCTATAAATTCAGCGCCAAAATATATTGCCTGCTGAGCAAGCATCAATTTATTGTAGGTAAATTCTCTATCTAAGCCGACAATAACAAAGTCCACTTTTTTAGGTGATGACCCATCTACCAACTTCATTCCTACCTGCTCAAGCTCTGCTCTAAGCCCATCTTCGCCCACAACATAAACATTTTTACCTAATTTGTTTTTTGATTTGAGGTACATAGCAGTGGCATAAGCCGATGTCATAATATGCTCTTCGTCAACTGGAATGCCCATGCTGCTAAGACGACATACATATGTATTGCGGGTTTGGGTTGCATTATTGGTGAAGAAGTAAACCTGATGCCCTAACTGCCTCAGGCTGCTGATAGTGTCAATAACACTTGGGAGTGGCTGACTTCCGCGATATATCACTCCGTCGAGGTCAAAAACGAAGGTCCGAACGGTCAAAATATTCAAATCACCTTTCCGTAACAAACATTCAATTTTAACACAACACTAAGCTAACAGTCAACGAGATTTTGGTGAATATTAAAAACAATGAACGTTATTCCTAAGATTGCGCCCAGAAAAAAGAGCTTTTTCCGCATGATGCCTGTCAAAGCCTATCAATGGTATGTTTTTATCAATTGTATTCTTATAGATAACATCCATATTGTTAAGATGCGGCTGCGACATAGCAATTGCATGCAATCCTTTCATTTCAGACATTTGTTGTATATAGTGATCTCCTCTGCCACAGAAATGAATTGCTCCACCTTTGAATTCATCAAATATCATTTGGTCATACGGACGAATAAATTCAAGATACATATCAGGAGAGAGATTCATTGCTGAATCATCTCTCAGCATAATCTGCCCCTTTTGAAGCATTCCCCAATGCACAGAATAATCTGAAAATGGAGGAAATAAGCTAAACCATTTTTTCATATATGCAATGTAGGTTTGTGTAATAAGCTCAAGAAGCTGTTTTATAATATCCGGCTCATCATGCAGCATATAGAATATCCTGCTGCCAACTAATATTTCACAGATATCAAATGGACCTTGGGTATCTGGATGGTAAACATAAACATATTGACCTATCTTGGGATATTTCTCACCGATTCGTCTGAAACATTCCCCTGCATCAAAAACTTTTCCGGCAATTGAGGTTGTAAGATTTGGAATTCCGCCATCTATTATTATTTGTATGGAATCACAGCTTACAGGTTTAGATGCTGGTAATGTGTTCTGCCGTTCATCCATTACAAACAATTCTGCTCCAAACAATATGGGAATTATGCTGACGCCGTAGTTTGAACGGACATTCAAAATATTCCCGCTTCCAGAAACCAATGATTGATAACATGCTGTATACTGCTGAGCAATCATTGCATCTATGCTGTTTAATGCGGAATTTATAGAAATATCCGGCAATTCAAGCTTTGCAGCATCGGCTTTGCGTCTCTTGGGCGAAAATATATCAGCTTGAGATTTTCCTTCATAAAAGCCTGTCCATTCATTCATTAGATAGTCTTCCGTTTCGGGGTCTATTGACTTCTCAAGCGCTGTTAAAAGTTCATCTGTATGCATAAAACCCTGCTCTTTATTTGTTTTGTATAAGAACCTTAAATGCACCTAACCCTTCAGCATCAATCAATGCATGCAGCGACCTTCTATATTCTGGATGTGTTAGGATAAGCGCTTCTGCATCAAGTGAAAGCAGAAAATCTCTCTGCGTTGTATAATTGTCTGTAATCAAACCCTTTGATTCGCCTATTTGCATAAGGGCAGTAAAATCCACATGCGCTGTTATATCTTGATGTCCAATCCGCTTATATGGTTCTTCATTGTATGTATGACGATAATAACACATAAGCGTGCCTCTTGACCGTGCAGGTGAATAGTATTGATCAGCGGTATATCCATAATCTATAGTCAAAATAGATCCTTTTGCAAGTTTTTCTAACAGCTTGTGTATCCAAGAATCAATCTTTAGATTTACTTCTGTTCTATATCCATCCGGCAGAATTATTCCGTAATTACTCAATCTGGATTCAAGAAGCGGGGTAGACGGTTCATCTGCTTCTTCATAAAATCCATTTTCATTGTGTAAAAC
>JAPXND010000106.1:0-8824 GCA_033808695.1 Armatimonadota bacterium | reverse complement strand
ATACATGAAGAGGTCTAACAATGCACCTCTTTTGGTTCATAACTGGCGTTCCGCTTCCCAATATCTCAATTCTTTTATTGACCTATTGTAACTTTTGTTTGTTTAATGTACACAATGCTGCACCAGGGAGGTAATTATAACATCATAAATTCTATAATGTCAATATTTTTATGCTGTTTTAGTTAATTTGTTATATGGAAATAAATTATGTGAAACAGCTTAAGTATTTGCATGACAATAATTCTAATATCTGCAGTGAAAAGTTTTTACAAAAATATTTATAACAAGCTTATATTTTTTAAAAATTTATTGAATTATATATACGTTTTTGATAAACTCTATAAGGTAATTTATGATACTCCAAATTGAAGTTATCCTTCTGTTAACCAATTACTCATAAAACCCTTCCCATACAAACTTTTAGGACGTATTATTAATTAATGATATTCAAATATATAAAATCCAGGTGGAGTCAACCCTGCGGATACAAAGAAATATTAGATCTTGCATGGCCGCTTATATTAAGCGCATCTGCCGTAACAATACAGCAATTTGTAGATAGAATTTTCCTTTCCTGGTATTCCTCAGAAGCTCTGGCTGCTGCTGCTCCATCCGGCGCCTTTTCATTTCTTGCTATCGGATTGTTTATTGGGATTGTAGGATATTCAAATGCATTTATTGCACAATACAACGGTGCAGGCTTAAACAATAGAATCTCCTCATGTGTGTGGCAGGCAATATATCTGTCAATTATCTTCTCAGCCTTAATATTATGTATTCTGCCATTTTCAGAAAAGCTGTTTACATATACAGGTCATTCGTTTAAATTAAGAGTTCTGGAAATACAATACTTCAATATCATGATAGTCGGAGCTTTCTTCTCAATATGTGGATCTGCTGTTTCCGGTTTCTTTATGGGGTTAGGCAAAACAAGAATATTGCTGGCTGCTAACATCTGCGCAACAATAGTAAATATCATTCTTGATTACTTGCTGATATTCGGAAAATTCGGATTTCCTGAAATGGGAATTAAAGGTGCAGCATATGCAACAATAGCAGCAATGGCAGTTAGTTTTATCATCCTTACTGCAATTCTATTCAATCGCAGCAATAGAAATGAATTTCAAACACACCTTGGCTGGAAGCTCAATTCCAAACTAATAGCCCGTATGATGAAATATGGCTTCCCTAACGGACTTCAGCTTACCATAGATTGTTTTGTGTGGAGTATGTTCTTATTGTTTGTAGGAAGATTAGGCACTGTAGAGCTTGCTGCAACCACCCTTGCATTTCAAATAAACAGCGTATCATTCATGCCGGTTATTGGAGTAGGAACTGCTGTTGCAATTATTGCTGCAAGAGAGCTAGGCAAAAACATGGCAGATAACGCAGTAAAATCAGCAGTATCGGCTCTGCATTTAAGCGGGGTGTATAATGCTCTAATCGCTGTTTTATATGTAGGACTTCCGATTATTTTCATCTATCCATTCACATCAAAGGCCGATCCCGAATCAGCCAAACAGCTGTTTAATTTATCGGTAATACTGCTCAGATTCCTAGCGATATACACTGTCGCCGACTCTCTTTCTATTATATTTGCATCTGTTCTTAGAGGCGCCGGCGACACTTTGTTTGTTATGGGCGCTTTTTTTGTATTAGGAATTGGATTTCTAATGCTGCCTGTATACTATGCTGTTCAACCCGAAGGAGGCGGACTCATATGGGCATGGTCATTTGTTACCATATATATATTCCTGCTTTCCATCACCTTCTTCTTTAGATTCAGACAAGGCAAGTGGAAACATATGCGCGTAATAGAGCATCCTTCCATCATATACGAAGGGTAGCATAATCTATTTCTTCGGTTTTATAACTATGGGCCCAAATGCTGGCAGAGACATATCTTCACTGTCAGTTATATTAACATACGGATTGATTCCTGCTCCATAATATAGTGAAATAGGTTCTGTAATCTCTTTAGAATACCAAATAATTACCGAAGATGGATCATCCTTGTCAAATTCCACTTTAAATACTGATGGACCATCCTTCTTTTCGTCATTAGACCTAAGAGTGAATCCCGTTGCCCTTCCCGGCGACTGCAGCTTTCCATTGACTCCCGTAAACTTTACTCTCATCTTGTTATGAAGCGGACTCGCAGCCGGTAGAATTTCATATGATGAGTAATCAACGGTAGCTGCGCCTCCATCTGTCTTATAAACCTTGTCTAAAGCAATTTTTGCCATTCTCTCACCTAATCGCCTTTGACCCTCTTCTCCAATATGAATCAAATCATCATTCGGCAGATCAATAGCAGGAACAACAAAAAGATTTTTGCGCTTATACGCAACTGTTCTCTGTTTTTCTCTTATTATCTCCCAGTTAACTGCATTGGAATCATCTTCCATTGCAACACGTGCTATCTGCACATAGATAAACGGCAAATCCGGATGCCCTGTATCTTTCCTGATGCTGTCTACCAGATTAAGGAATGTTTCATTGAATGTTTTCTGCAGATTTGAGTCTGTCTCTGATTCGCCCTGATACCAAAGAATACCCTTTAAATTACCGCCAACCATTTTAATTCGCGCAATCATATTCCCATAAAGCGATTTGTCTCCCAATTTCAAGTCAGCGGGATCCCAATGGAGCATTGCCGTTGCACCAAGCGCACAAGGAATTAATCCAACATCATTTCCTGTATGTTTTGCTATGTAATTTGCAAATGATGTATCCGGACCAACTCCACCCTGCGGCACCTTTTTATTATATTCCACAGCATTATTCCAATCCTGTTCGGTAAGCGCCGGGTTCATCTTAAAAATCATAAGCTTGTGTGCGTCAGTTACCGTGTCATATATCCTATGAGTGGGAGGAACAGATTTAATCCATTTATTATCCATATTGAAAATCTTAACTTTTGGATTAGGCTTATACTTCTTAGTTATCAATCCCGCTCCATGCATATTTGACTGCCCGGCAAGAACCCATATATCTGCATCTGGATTGCCGGGATATGGATACTGCGCCTCTTCTGCTCCAACTGCCATAATCGCCGAAATAAAAAGCATCCCTGTTGAAATCAAGCTAATCATCCTCATACTTTACAATTCTCCTTGCTATCTTGAAATAATAATCACATATGAGATATTATACATAAAATTGTAATATTACTCTATTTTTTTACTCATTAAGGAAAAATAAATGGCAGATATTAAACCTTGGAGCATTGAATACGACGACTTCCTTCACGATGAATCAAAAAAAATCGGTCATGCCGACTCTATATCATTCCCAACATCAGAACAGGATGTAATTTCAATAATCAACAATGTTTCTTCTTCTAATCAAAAAATCACCATCCAGGGAGCAAGAACCGGCATTACTGCCGGCGCTGTTCCGGATGGCGGACATGTTATGAATCTGAGCAGAATGAACTCTATAAGCGATATTAAATATCACAACTCTGATGATACACATTCGATAATAGTTCAACCCGGCGCCATACTTAACGATATCCGCAAAGTTATTGATGCTGAAAATCTGTTTTTCCCGCCCGACCCTACTGAAACCACCGCATCCATAGGTGGAATGGCATCCTGCAACGCATCTGGCGCATTAACCTACAAATACGGACCTGTCAGAAACTGGATTAGATCACTCAGAATTGTTCTGCCCAATAACGGCTGCATGTATATTAAGCGTAAAACCATATTTGCAGATGGATATAACTTCCGCCTTGCTGCATGCAATGGTTCACATATAAATGGAACGCTTCCAAACTACACAATGCCTAATGTAAAATCAGCTGCCGGATATTACATTGCAAAAGATATGGACCTTATTGATCTTTTCATTGGCATGGAAGGAACTCTGGGCATCATAACGGAGCTTGAGCTTGTTTTAACTCAAAAACCAAATTACATCCACGGACTCATAGTTTTCTTTGATTCAGAACAGAATGCACTCTCATTTGTCAATTCCGTAAAAACCGAGCCTTCCATCAAAATGCTGATTGCAGCCATTGAGTATTTCAATCATGATGCACTTAACCTGCTGCGCCGGATGAAATCGGAACGCCAGCTCTTCTCCGATATACCGGATATAACTGCTCAACATACAAATGCTGTATATGCAGAACTGCACTGCAGCAGTGAATCTGAAATGGATGATGCCATAATGACTGTGCTGGATTTAATAATCAACACTGGCTCATGTGAAGATGATACCTGGTATGCAACCAATGAGCGCGAGTTAATTCTTCATAAAACATTTAGACATGCAGTACCGGAAGCTGTTAATCTTTACATTGGTGAACAGAAGAAAAACAATCCAGAAATAACAAAACTTGGAACAGATATGTCTGTCCCCGATGATAAACTGAATGAAACTATGAGCATGTATAACAGCAAGCTGGCTGCAGCTAAATTAAAATCTGTGATATTTGGACATATTGGAAACAATCACCTGCATGTAAACATACTTCCTCACAGCTATGATGAGTATCTAACAGGAAAAGAGCTGTATAAAAGCTGGGCAAGCCGCATAGTTGCATATGGAGGCTCTGTATCAGCAGAACACGGAATAGGCAAACTCAAAACTGAGTTTCTTGAGCTCATGTACGGAAAAGAAAACATCTCACAAATGAAAGCCCTGCGAGATATTTTCGATCCTGATAATATTCTAAATCCAGGAAATCTATTCGGTATTTCCTGACTTATTATTCTGCAGACTCTCTGCCATTTCCCTGCACGGAATTATTGTCTGATCAAACCTATTTGTAAGATAATCAAATGTGCCGGCGTCTTTGCAGTCAATCAGCCATAGCCGGCGAAATTCGCCCTTAAGCTTCTCATATGTGTCAGCAAGCTTAATCAGCTCTTTTGCCACATCTAATCGTGAAATTGAGGCATCATTGTATCTGTTTAAAATCTGCAGCTTTCTTCCCATTGCTTCATAATTCTGCGCAGCAAACAACAGCTGATCAAGAATATTCGAATTCCTTACTGCCTTCTTCTTCGCCTTTTCAAATATCTTCACAGATTCACTGCCGGCTTTGTAAATATCATCACCCATCTCTTTTAAATCAGCAATTCGCTTAATCCCTGGATCAGTAAAAGGATTTTCAAAAAACTCATTATAATACCAGCCAAGGGTTGAATTGCCAGAATATGATGGAGTTTCCACAACTCCTTCAGTGTTCCGTATCTTCAGCGGTCTGCCATTTATATTTCCGGCAATTGTTATACCCCTTGAAACAGAATCATCATTAATTCCAAACATTATTCTTGTAAATGCCTGATTGAAATATTCCCTATCCAAATTTGCACCTGCCCACGCCGATGCGCAGTGATACATAAATGGATAAACTGTAACTCCGGGAAGATGATAATTACCCGCATCACCCCATTCTGTTGAAACACTTCCAACAGCGCCATATTGCAGCCCGCGCTTTATAGTGATATCCGAAAAATCCATTGCATGCCCTACATACGGCATTATTCGTGCATGCGAATCTATCCAGCAATTCACAAAATAATCGATATTCAATTTTTGCAGCAGCGGATAATCATGCTCCCATCCGCCATAGAACTCTGCTGTATAATAGCTGCCAACAGCCACCCCCTCTGGCAGTTTGTCAATCCTGGAACCTAATCCATTCAGATGACCTTCTGCCCCCAGCTGACATTGGGCAACCATCAGCCTTGTTCCATGCTTCATAGTAACATCATTTAATTCTGAGATATATTTTACCAACAGATCAGGAAGTTCTTTGTTATCGGTTCCTGTTATTCTGTAGCCTTCGTCATCAATCTCGGTTACATCAACATTTAAATACTTTGCAGGAAATGATATGCATATCTCATCAACCAAATTCGATACAAATTTCACTGCTTCAGGATTACGAACATCCACAGTTGTATTACTAGAAGGAACCCGCACCATATACTTCTGATATTCTGGTCTGTTGCCTATCCCAAAATGACCCAATACCTGCATCATCGGTCTAACTTC
This sequence comes from Armatimonadota bacterium, assembly GCA_033808695.1. Lineage (GTDB taxonomy): Bacteria > Armatimonadota > UBA5829 > DTJY01 > DTJY01 > JAPXND01. The sequence continues at coordinate 2,809 of JAPXND010000106.1, read as the reverse complement.
CATCATATTAGCCCTTGCATGCTCAAATAACCTGCGCGCTTCAAGTGGAGTTATACCCTCTTTACTAGCTATATCCGGATACGTTTTCCATTTGAATGCACCGCCTTCTATATACAATTCCAGCACATTAGCCTTAGATTCATAAGCCAGTGTATCGGAAAGATTCAGCAGTGCGTCTATATACGGCATCTGCCCGCTGCTGATATCATAATGCACCCCGCGATATTGCATCGACGGATAATCAACAATCTTCATCACCGGCAAGGAATTCCGTCCCTGCATAATCTGCCTTAGAGTATTAAGTCCATAAAACAATCCGGAAACTCCTGCAGAAGCAATAGATATCTGTTTCCTGCTGATATTCAATACATACCCCTGCTCCCCTGCTTTTTGAATATCTGCACCACTTAAACCTGCCATGCTCTCTGCAGCCACGCCATCAGGATAGACTGCCAGAACAACAGATACATCTGCATCTTTATCAATTGATATAGACATATCCTTAAATATTGCCAATGCCTTTTTAGATATATCATCGGCTTTACTAATTGATCCTAAATATTTTATGTTTATGGAATCATCCGTTTTAAGGAAACCCTTTCCAAATTGCACATGTTTGGGCTGAGGAATTATCCATACCTTGTGCTTTACCAACTCAGATACTTCTGCTCCCGGAAGCGTTTCGGTTTTTACATCCATAGATGCTGTATCTCCTTTAATTTCATCAGAATTTACACCCTGCAAGCCTTGCACACATAATAATACAGCCATGCAGATTATCGCTTGTATAGATTGCTTGTAATACATTTATACTCCACCTGTCCTTTCTTTCTATTTGAGTTATAGTTTAGACGATATCGATTCATTATCCTTCATTGTATTTGCCGTGAAAAGGTGAGATTTGATATAATTAATATATAAAATCATACATAATATTCAAAGAGGTGCTGTTTAATGCCAACATATGGCTATGAGTGCAAAGAATGCAAAAACACATTTGAAATAATCCAGAGCATCAAAGATGAACCTTTAACGGTGTGCAGTAAATGCGGCGGAAAGCTTAGGAAAACACTCTATCCGGTGGGGATTGTTTTCAAGGGCGCCGGATTTCACATTAACGATTACAAATCTGACAACAGCGCTGCTTCATCCGCTTACGAAAAAGAGCGAAGTCCAAAACCAGAAACTCCGGCAGCGAAAACACCTTCCGAACCTGTTCCTTCAACAAGTCCTTCAAAGTAAATCAAGCATCTGGAAATCATGCATAAAAAAGAGTCAGACTACCTAAGCCTGACTCTTTACTTCGTTATTACATAATTATTATCTGGATAATGTTTCTTCCATGATGGATTTCGGAACTATTGTTCTGCCGTTATGAATTCTGGCTTTTCTTTCCATCTTTACTGTTTCATTGTTTAATGTTGCCTTATTGCTGCCAATTTTTACTTTTAGTTCACTCTGTGCACAAATAGCGCGAACAGTTTTTGCCTTGCCATTCCATTCAACGTTTCCGCCAACTGCTTCAACAACTGAACGAATGCGTACCATCTTTGCATCTTCAGGTAATATCAGTTTGTCGCCAATATATAGTTTATTAGGATCTTCTATATTATTTAGAGCAACTATCGAACCTGATGATACTCCAAATACATGAGCAATGGTAGAAATGTTATCGCCTTCTTGCACGATGTAAACCTTCTCTTTAGCCTTACCTGTATTGCTGGCAGTTTGCTCAACAACTGTTGGCGCCTGCGCAACAACTGCATTTGATTTTCCGCTTACTGACTTAGCAGCCTTCTTAGGCTCAGCAATTTTAACTGCTTCTTTTGGCTTGCTGTTATTAGCAGCTTTTGCTGTTGTATCAGCAGCTTTAACCTCATCATAACTAAGATGAACATCTGGCAATGAAATAGCTACTTCTGTTTTTTCACTTGCTGCCATTGTTTGGTCTTTTACTTCAGCTTTAGGCATTTCAGGCAATTTAACTTGTGTAACAGCCTTTGCAGGATCCTTGATCTCTACAGGTTTTGCTGATGCAGAGTTCTTTGCTATCTTTGGAGCGCTGGATACTGCCTCTGCCTGTTTGGATGCAGTTGCTTGTGCAGCTGCTGGTTTTGCAATTTCTACTTTTTTAGCTGGTTTTGATGTTTTTGCAGATGCCGCCAGCTTTGGTTCTACTGTTTTTGCAAGTGGAGCATTTGAAGCTGCTGCAGGTGTTTCAGTACCAATAGTTGCTGCAGCTTTTTCTGCTGTTTGCGGCGCTGCGGTATTTGCAGATTCATCTGTTTTGTCGGATGCATTGCTTGTCGGTGTAGAGCTGGATGCCTCCGGAGCATTTGCAACAGATACTGAAATCACCGGTTCACTTGAACTTAATACTGAGGCTGTGTTTCTAACAATTACCTTTAATGGCTTTGTTGCGGAAACATTGTTTGATTCATCTGATGCCTTAGCTGTTATTGTATGAGGTCCATTTTCATGCTTTGTTGTATCCCAATCGTAAGTGTAAGGCTGGCTGTTGCTTACTGATTTAAACACATCATCTATAAATATGCTTACCATCGGGTCAACGCCACTATCATCTGAAGCGGCAACTATTATTGTCTTGGTCCCTGATACAATTTCGCCTTCCTTCAAATTTGTGATAGTAACTTTTGGTGCAACATAATCTGCAGGCTTATTCAATACCATCACTACGCAGGTTGCCATTCCAAGGTAATCGCCATTAGAAGCAAATCCCTGAATGTCCAACTGATGCCTGCCATTTGGTGTTCGCATTGTATCCCATTTGAATGAGGTGGTTCCACGT
>JAPXND010000105.1:0-8858 GCA_033808695.1 Armatimonadota bacterium | reverse complement strand
ATAATTATGTTGCTTTATGTCAATTATAGGCATGCCATAAAGTTGATTGTGATATTGTTTGTGTGCTATACTTCATAATAATATCAACTATATTTCATCTGCAAAGGAATATGAACACAACATGAATAATGTTAACAAATACAGATTGACTACCATTGCATGTTTTTTGGGTATTTTTTCTCAGGCTATTGTTTGCAGCATAACGGCAGTATTGTTTATCCCCTTAAAGACCTTATATGGTTTATCTTATTTCCATCTTGGAATGTTAGTAGGTATAAACTTCACAGCCCAGGTTACCGTAGATCTGGTTTTCAGTGGAGTCATTGATAAACTCGGATATAGAAAACTTGTTTTACCAGCTTGTCTTATTGCTTTCTTTGGATTAATTTTATTTGCCCTTACACCTGTTCTATTTTCTAATATTCTTTTAGGACTTATTATCTCTACCATTGTTTTTTCATCGGCAAGCGGACTGCTGGAAATACAACTTAGTCCAATAGTTAATGCAATTCCAAATGAAGATAAAGGCGCCGCTATGAGTCTTATGCATTCATTTTATGCATGGGGACAAGCTGCTACTGTAGTTGTAACTACTCTTTTCGTATTTGCATTTGGTGGTAAAAACTGGCAGATAATTGTTTTGTTATGGTCATTAGTTCCTCTTACCACATTTTATCTTTTCTACCGGTCTCTTTTGCCCGATGTTATTCCTGAAGAACATAGACTTGGTTTTAAGGAGCTTATTGGAAGACCATTCTTCATAATTGCACTGGCTGCTATTTTCTTTGGAGCTTCAACAGAAAACGCAATGGTTCATTGGGCTTCTTCTTTTGCAGAAAAGGCATTAGACCTGCCAAAAATTACAGGCGACTTGTTTGGAATGACTCTTTTTGCTGTTATGTTAGGGATAGGCAGAATGCTGTATGGAAAATATGGCTCGCTGTTCAATATGTCTAAAGTATTAATTCTAAGCTCTATCTTTGCATTTTTATGTTATTTTGTAACAGCCTTATCTCCATCTGCTTATGTTTCTCTGATTGCATGCGGTCTTGCCGGATTAGGATCAAGCTTGCTTTGGCCAGGAACTTTGGTGATATCGGCTGATAGATATCCAATGGCAGGAGCTTGGATGTTTGCCATACTTGCTGCTTCTGGTGATGTAGGCGCCGGATTTGGACCGTGGTTAACAGGAGTAGTAGTTGATAATTCAATTGGATCTGAATACATTGTAAAATTTGCTAATTCACTATCTGTTACAAACGAGCAGGCGGCAATACGGCTTGGGATATTAGCTGCAGCCATTTTCCCTATTATTACCTTGCTATGCCAAGTAAAACTGTATTATATGATAAAAAAGAAAAAACTATCCTCAGAATCATCTAATTAATAAAAAAGCCATCGGTTTTTAATAGCCGATGGCTTCTAAAACTACTCTGGATTATTTTTATTCCTCCATCTTCCAATTCCAGAATTCACGCAGGAATTTCACGCCATTGTCAACAGCTGCCTTCATAATTATTTCACCAGTTTCAGCAGTTGCAACTGTAGGATCTCCATATACACCTGTTTTGCTGTTCTGCAAATACCAGGTAGACCATGTTACTCTTTGCTTCCCTGTGAAATTATCTCCCGCCACAAAATCAGAATGATAACGCATTATATCTACATTTGTTGCCTTAGACATATCAACAACTTCCGGAGATATTTTTAGGATAAGCGATGTTTCCCACTCGTCGGCATGAATTGCTCCACCCTGTGGTGATTTACGGATTTTATTGAACTCTTCCTGCGATAATTTTGCAGGGCTGATAATTGCTATAGCTTTATCGGTTTCATCGCATATCTCACGGGATACAGTGTTGAGCGGACCAGCATGATGTCCATGGCAGTCGAGTAATACAAGCTTTGTAAATCCCATTTCTAATACAGATGTGCATATATCAAATATCATATCCATAAAAACACGGCTTCTGACTACAATTGTTCCTGGCCATTGCTTCATTATCTTCATGGAATATCCATATCTGATCGTATCCATCAGAAGTAACGGCATTTCTGATTTAGCTGCATTAGCCAATGCATCTCCATATGCTTCTGCTATGCGTGCATCGGTATCAACCGGCAAATGCGGGCCATGTTCTTCAGTTGTGCCGACTGGTAGGATTAAAAGTGAGTTTTTGTCTGTATTCTCTTGAATTTGCGTCCATGATTGATCTCTGAACAGATAAGACATGTTGTTTTGTCTCCTTTTATTAATCAAAAGACTCTAACCATAAAGTCTTTTATATATATCTAAGTATCTATTATATACTTCTCTGTAAATAATATAAAGCTTGGGATTAGGTTCAAATATTTTATCTGATTTATACCAGGTTTCGGATGCTTCCGCAATTGTGTTGAACTTGCCTATTCCTGTTGCTGCAAGCATAGCAGCTCCCAAAGATGCGGCATCCGGATATTTTGGTCGTTCTACACATACACCAAGCATATCAGATTTCATTTGCAGCCAAGAATCGCTCTTTGAGGCTCCACCCATTGATCTTACACTCTCAATCTTTATTCCACAATCTATAACTGGTTCCAGACATTCCTGAAGCATGCAGGCGCACGATTCCATTATAGCTCTTGATATGTGATCTTTTGTATGCCCAAGAGTTAATCCAACAATTGCACCTTTGGCGTTAACATTAAATGTGGGTGTTGCTGTTCCTGCAAAATGCGGTAAAACTGTTAATCCATCAGATCCGGCAGGAATCTTATCAATATTCTGTAAGAATATATCATAATCAGATTTATCATTACAAATATCTCTAAACCATTTCAAAATAATGGCAGAAGTATTTGTGAATGACAGTATGTATGAGGCTCCCTTTACTGCATGCCTTCCCACACATACGCGGGTATCATCTATTAAACTGGGTGTTGTTACTATTAATGCCAAAGATGTACCGGTAGTCTCTGTTACTATCCCTGGCCGAACGTTTCCGGCTCCAATGGCACCGGCAAGCTGGTCATTTGCACCTACACAAACAGGAACGCCTTCTGGAATACCAAGCTCCTCGGCAGCATTTTTGGTTACTGTACCTCCAACTTCACCTGGATCTAGAATTGCAGGAAGCTGCTCTTTAGTTATTCCTGCAGCATCAATAAGACGAGGTTCCCAATCACACGTTTGAAGATCATAAAATCCGTTCATAAGTGCAATAACACGGTCTGTAACTGTTTCACCGGTGAGTTTGTAAATAAGGAAATCGGGGAGACAAAGAAACTTCCAAGCCTTGAGCAAATGAGGCATATGCTCTTTCATCCAAGCAACTTTGAAAAGTGTTAGGCCAGCAGGCAGCCATGGATATCCGCTTATATGCCGATATTCTTCTGCTGAAAGCCACGAAGATTCCCATTCATCTGCAATACTCTGGGCGCGGTTATCTACCCAAACAATTGCATTGTAGATGGGTGTGCCGTTGGTATCAATAGGTATGTACGTTTGCCCTTGAGAGCTGAAACCAATTGCAGCCAGATCCGATGGATTGGCACCGGACCTGGCAAATACTGCTTTTGCACCTTCAATTGCTGCATTCCAATACGCATCGGGCACCATTTCAACCCAATCCGTCTGTGGAAATACAGGCGTATATTCGGAGATATGTACTGCTAACGTATGTCCATTTTCTATGACAGCCGTTTTTAATGATGTTGTTCCTATATCAAAGGTTAGGTATAACGACATTCAGATACTATCTCCATTTAACGAATTAGATAATGATAATCTAATAACCGAACTCTTTTTCAACTTCTGCAATTGATTCTTCTATTATATCCATACCTTTTGCAGCAAGTTCCATGCTCATTATGATTGGTGGAGACATGCGGAGTATATGTCCGGCTGGAACCCAAGCAAGTCCTTTTTGGAATGCTCTTTGGTAAACAAGCTTACCTGCTTCATCAAATGGTTCCTTGGTATTTTTATCTTTTACAAGCTCTACACCCAGTAGGCAGCCCTTACCGCGTACATCGCCAACTATTGGGTGAGCATTTTTCATTTCGTCCATGCGCTTAAGGAAATAATCACCCAGCTTTTCAGTATGTTCAAGCAGATTTTCTTCCTGTATAACTTCAATGCTTGCAAGAGCTGCGGCGCATGCCATAGGGTTTCCGCCATAGCTTGTGGATGCTGATATTTTGTTTATACTTGCTTTATATTTGTCAGATACAAGCATACCGGTTACAGGGAATCCGTTTCCAAAACCTTTGCCAATTGTTACAACATCTGGTCTTGTATCATAATGCTCCATAGCGAAGAATTTGCCGGTTCTTCCCATACTTGTTAAAACCTCATCTGCCATCAGCAGAATATTGTGCTCATCACAGAATTTTCTTAGTTTAGGGAAAAAGTCATCCGGAGGAAGTATTGAACCACCCCAGCCTTGAATTGGCTCTAAAATAAATGCTGCCACATTGCCTGTAGTTGCATATGTGATAAACTCATCAAAGAAATTGATATAAGCATCTGTATCTATGCTTCCATCTTCCTTCTTAAACATTGGACGATAAGGATATGGTCTTGGAACCATATAGAACCCTTGTGCACGTCCTGCACCATTAGTGGAGTTCATTTTTGCACAACTTACTGCATGTCCTGTTTTGCCGTGGAAATCCATATAGCAGGAAATGAATTCAAACTTGCCTGTTGCAGCTCTGCAAACTCTTATACCGGCCTCAACTGCTGTAGTCCCGCTGTCATATAACTGCATTCCGGTAAGATCCCAGGGTTGAATTTCCGCAAGTTTTTCAAGCAATGCAACTTTGATTGGTGTATTGAAGTCATGGCAGTTCATAAGATTTTTTGCATGAAATGCCACTGCTTCACTAACTTTTGGATGACAGTGTCCAAGCGTGGTTACATAAATGCCACTTGAGAAGTCAAGATAATAGTTTCCATCTACGTCTGTTAAAGTTACTCCGTGTCCTTTATCAAAAACTACCGGGCACAAGGTAACCTGACCTGAATAGCCAACCATATGGCTCATTCCTCGTGCATTGTATTCTTTTGATTTAGGACCTGGTACTTCTGTTTTTAGATTTGGTACGTTTGCTGGGTCTTCATATGCCCAATAACTTTTAGAATTGGTCATTGCAATCCTCCGTGTTCGATATTGTTCATAATGTGTGGTATATCTGTTTAAATCATAACATTTTTGTAATATGAATGTCAAGTCTATTAACAAAAATATAAAATACTCAAATGTTAGTATCGAACAAAGCGTTGACAGTTTTTACATCAGATGTTACACTTATAGTGTGATGTGAACATTTATTAATCAAATTACATCTAATTTAATCGTAATAGCTTATGATTAAATTGTTTATTCAGTGATTATAGTAGTTATCTGCATTGTTATATAGAATATCAACATAATGCATATTAGGAGTGCGCCATGAAATTGCGCCACGCAACAATTTTAAATCTGTTAAAAGAAGAACAGCAGGTAAATGTGAAAGATTTAGCATATCGTCTTTCTGTATCAGAAATGACCATACGTCGTGATATGGCAAAATTGGAAGAGCAAGGTTTTCTTGTTAGAACTCATGGCGGCGGAGTTACTACTGGAAAACTCAACTTTTTACACAGCTCAATTCCGGAAATGAATATTTCACCGGAAAAGGCAGCTATCGGTTTTGCTGCTGCAAGCTTGGTGGAGCATGGGCAGACAGTTTTGCTGGATGCAGGTACAACAGCTCTCCAAGTGGCATTGAACATCCCTCAAGATAAAGAAATAACAATAGCCACTACATCATTGTGTGTAGCTCAGGCGCTGTATGGATCTAATTTTGATGTGCTGGTGCTTGGTGGATATCTCCGTAAGGAGTTTCCCAGCTTATATGGTCCAATGACAGAGAGATCGTTGGCAGATTTTCATGTGGACATTCTGTTTACAGGATGTGATGGTGCAAGCAGTGTGGATGGATTTTATATTGGTGATCTCTATCTGTCGAATCTGGAAAAAGCAATGATTCGAATTGCTAATAAAGTAGTAGTAGTGGCAGAAAGCAGCAAGTTTACCAAACGTGCATTTGTAAGATATGTTAAACCAGAAGATGTTGATGTAGTTGTTACAGATCCCAATATTTCTTCAAATGATAAGGCATTATTAGAAGAGCAGGGAGTAAAAGTTATAATAGCAGGAGATAATAAAAATGGGCAAATACGATGATGTTGAACTTCATGGCGAAGAACGAGAAAGAGTATTAGAAGAAATTAAAAAACAAGCAGCAGAATGGGGATTAACTCTACCGGATGTTACACCGCTTCCGCTCCACTTTGGATTAAATCGCTTTATGGAGATAGGTGAAACAGAATACTGGATTGCCGATGAAACAGAGAACGGTTATTGCGGAAAGTTTTTATTTGTATTTGACGGACAAACATGTCCCTACCATCATCACAATATGAAGCATGAAACCTTCTTTGTGCTTAAAGGCAGCATTAATATGATTATGGATGATAAGCCTCGTGTTATGAAAGAGGGGGACTTGTTAGTTATGCCTCCGGGTGTAGGGCATTCATTCACCGGTATTGGGCCTGCTTTAGTATTGGAAGTATCAATGCCATCAATATTGAAGGATAATTTCTTTCGCGACAAAAACATTGGCGATAATGGTGTAATATAGAAGCATTTCTTAAATATATGTCTGCTTGATTAATCTGTTTGTCAACAAGTTAATGAATATAATAATAACGGAGAGCTTTATGACACCACGAGAAAGATCGATGAAAGTGCTGCATGGTGAAATTCCGGATAGAGTTCCTGTTATGCCGGGATTTGGATCATGGTATGCATCCCGTATCTATGGCGGTGATATGTTTGATGTGGCGGAAGGCAGATTATCTGCAGCAGATATGATGTCTGAGCTTACAAAAAAGTATGGATGTGAGATGTGGTATTGGCAGGGATACATTGATACCATTTCAGAAAAAAGCTTAGACGGCAAGCAGGAATCGCGTGTTGACAAAGTTTGGATTAATGATGATAACTATGAAGAAACAATAGCGCTTATAACTCCATCTGGTGAAATTACTGCCACTTATCGCTATAATAGAATTAATCCCGCAGTTAATATTAAAGGTTTTATCGTGGAGCCAAATAGAGACTGGCATATATATCGTGAATTTATGGGTGATAACTGGGAGTTTGGGACGACTACGACACTGAGCGATGTGCCAAAAGAAGCATTAGACCTTGGTGTAACCTGTTATGGAATAAGGCTCCCTGTAGATTTATGGAAAGATTTGCGCTGTGATACAGGTGTAACTCTCACGGAATTATATGATGGTGGCACATTGATGGATGAAATGAAGGAATGGCATACACATTACAGCATGTCGGTATTAGAAGCACGTATGAAAATAGATCCGTTGCCCGATATGATTCATCTGCAAGGTTCTTCTTCGTCGCTCAGTATGATATCCCCTGATATTTATAGGAAGTATAATCTGGAGTTCATCCAGCGTGCATGCGAAATTGCTCATTCCAAAAATGTACCGGTTCAAATACATCATTGCGGAAAATCAGCAAAGCTTGTTGAAATACTGTATCACGAAACTGATGTAGATGTTATCCATCCGCTTGAATCTTTTCCAGGTGGTGATGTAGATCTTGCAGAAGTCAAGAAGAAGTTCGGCGATAAGATTGTCCTTATGGGGAATTTAAACACCTATGAACTTATGCTGAAAGGCTCTCCGTCAGAAGTTAAAGATGCAGCTAAAAAAGCCATAAATGATGCCGCAGAGGGAGGCAGATTCATCTTGGCTAATGGAGATCAGCTTGGAAGAGATACTCCTGAGGAAAACATCATTGCTATGGTTGAAGCTGCATATGAGTATGGCTGCTACTGACACATTTATTTTACTTAGATTTTCGCAGCAAATAGAGGAAAAATGGCGCCCCAAGCAAAGCCGTAATAACACCTATAGGGATTTCCGACGGTCGCATCATTGTTCTTGCAATTGTGTCTGCAGCTATCATAAATATTGCACCGAGCAGAGCAGAGCAGGGGATTAGAATTCTGTGATCCGGCCCAACAATCCTTCTGGTTATATGAGGCGCCATGAGTCCTATAAATCCGATTATACCGCTTACTGATACTGCTGCTGCAGTTATAAGTGTTGCCAGTGCAATAATGATTCTTTTGAGTGATTCAACTTCAACGCCAAGATATTTGGCAGATTCCTCTCCCAGCGAAAAAATGTTTAAGTCTCGGGCAAATGTGCATAAAACCAGAAAACCTCCTATTGCAAATGGAAACACTATCATAACTCTGCGCCAGGAATCTAAACCGCCCAAGCTTCCCATAGTCCAGAAAATAATTTCTTCAAGATTCTGTTGACCAATGGTTAACATAAAAGTCAGAGCTGCCCACATGAATGAACCCACTACAACACCGGCAAGTATGAATGATAATACCGATACCTGACCATTTTTTCTCGCAAGTGCATATACGATGCTAACTGAAATAAGAGCAGCAATGAAAGCAAATAGGGGAATTCCAAATCCCATAAACAGCCCCTGACAACCTAATAGAACAGCTATAGCTGCCCCTACAGATGCTCCCGATGATACTCCTATCATGTATGGATCTGCAAGGGGATTAAGCAAGAGTCCTTGCAGAGCTGTTCCAGCCATTGCCAAACACATTCCAACAAGCGCTCCAAGCAGAACCCTTGGGAACCTAATTTCCCAAATAATATCACTGTCAGGCCCCATTATGGTATTGCTTGCAAACATCTTTAGTCCAGGAATATGGCTTGCAATAACATTCCATACAGCAGATGGTGAAATGTTTACAGCGCCTAATCC
>JAPXND010000104.1:0-9164 GCA_033808695.1 Armatimonadota bacterium | reverse complement strand
CTCATTCACCATCACAGCATCTGACATTTGCGGCAAAGCTCTCAGTTTTTGAAGATATTCCAAATCTAAACCGGGGTGGCCTTCAGGTTCAATGTGCGCCATATTCAGCCCAGATGCCTTAACGTAAATCGCCGGATGAGTATTGCCAAGGATGTCGGTAAAGGTTGTTTTGACCGAGGTGTTGCCTCCGCCATGAAGAACCCAGTTGGGCTCGGAACCTATCAATCGCGAGGAATATGTTCTGGCTGCCAAATCATTACTGCAGGTTTTACAGTAGGTTTTGGTAACGCCATTCAAATCAAGATCAGACCATTTGTTTTCCATATTTGCTTTCCATTTCAATGATGTGTATTTTTTATCATTTTACTACAAATGCACCAATTAACGCCATAATAGGTCAATTGAATGCATTGACGCTTATTTTCTGATGCAGATAATTGACCATCCATTAATTTCCGGGACTGTGAAGCTGATTCTATCTAATTCCTGTTTTGTTGCAAGCTTCAATCTTGATGGTATTACTTCAACATTTTTATAGTCATTCGGCAGTTTTATGGAGACATCGATGTTATAAAGCGGAATGATATCTTCTATTGTATCAATACTGTAACGTTTTTCAGGAATGTAGTTGAGCAGATGCAGTACATATCTATCTTCATTTGGCTGATAGTTAAGCAGGATATCGGTAGTAGTAGGCGCATTTGTGCATACTAGCTTTTGATCGTTTGGCAGCAGAAGCTTAAGCGAATTGATTATCATATCACGATAAACCTTTGCGCCGTGCCGTTTATACATCCCAAATATAGGGTAACCCGTATAGACTATACTGTTATTCATAACGATTCCGGGATAGCCTGCAGGTTTATCTGCCGGTGTATGGCTATGGGAACAGAAGCGCTCATAGGTGCGATTGAAAAATGGATTCCATACCTCAGACAATGATGTGGAATTTGCGGAAGGGGCAAGCTTTAATCCGCGTTCATACATTACATATTCTGCCTGCGGGATTCCATCGGAAATAGGTTCCAAAGGAGATAAAAAATCCGGCGAATAGTCGGCATCGCCAATCACAGAAGCGGGCATTCCTTCTATAAGGAAATCATACCCATTAGACCCCATGCCTGATAGGTGTGAGGCAACAAGCTTTCCGCCTTCTTTAAGATAGCTGTTTATCTTATCTGCCTCATCTGCATTTAGCCGTATGATATCCGGGAGAATTACAATCTTGTATTTTGATAAGTCCATTTCAAAATCAATGAAATCATACTGATAGCCTGTTTCTTTAAGCATGCGATGAATACCGGCAGATACCTCGTTCATGCTGTGAGCTGCACCTGGTGAAGCGATTTCCGGGTTTACCACACCAATTTCTGTAACAGCCGATGCATTTACGCACCATGGTTCGACTTTTTCTACCTTTTCATAAACTTTGCCAACAAGATCATAAGTTGCTTTGGCGAGTCTTCCGCGTGGATGAAGCTGATCGCCTATTCCGCATCCACCGCAGAGTGCAAGCGCAAGGAAGCACTCATATTCAAGCGCCGGCAGGGTTTTGAATCCGCCAAAATCGCCCCAGCTTTTGAGGAATTTTCCTGTCATGCCTGTGAACTCTTTGCCCAAGTTTCTGGCATAACGGGCTGTTGCGGGGAAGTGGTCGTAACCCCATCCGCCGCTTGGAAGGGATTCTAAATCCAGGTGTGTATAGCAGTCGAGTGTTTTGCGTATATATGGACCTACATGTCCTGCATTCCAGAAAATCAACGCGGAAGGAGTTTTCTTATGGATGAATGCAGTAAATTCTTTCTTCAGGTTTATAAGAACATTTTCAGCAAAGCTTCTTCTATCTATGCCGTTTTCCGGGTCTAGACCTTTCGATTTCATTCCGTTCAAGCACCATCTGCAGCAGCATTCTCCCTGTGAGATGATATCTAACCATATACCGTCGACGGGCTGGAAGAAATCCATTACTTCATCTATCTGGTCTTTAAGATATGCAAGATATTCGGGGTTGTTCAAGCACATTTTGCGCCATCCCGCTTGGAGAGGGGGAGCTCCTACGCGTTTGCCATCTGGCGATACTTCTATCCAATCCGAATGACGCTCTGCGGCAAATTCATCTAATCCTACACTGATATATATAGGGCATTGGATGTTGTATTTGCGGCAGGCATCTATTTGCCCTTTTAGAATGTCCTTTTTTAGATGAGGATGTTTTGCATCTGATTTAGTTTCGTAATATAACATTCCATGATGGCATTTTGCAAAAATATTGATTGAATCTACATGAGCATTGCTTAGTGTTATGGCGAACTCTTCCGCATCAAAATCCTGTGCAATATTTTCAATTTTTTCGGATGTGTGAAAATCCAGATGTATCTGCCTTATGGGCATGTAATTTTTTTGACGCATTTTAATCTCCAGTATATAGTTATATTAATATTAAAAACTATCGTTTGTAAATCGTTCAAAAGTATGGCGGAGCATAAAAATCTGTATGCGTTTGGCGCCTGCCTCTGCGATGTAGAGATATCCGAATGAATCCATAGCTAAGTCAATTGGCTGAAACAACTGAGAGGGCGCTGTTCCGTATGATCCGAAATTCCTTAAATGTTCTCCATTTCTGCTGAATACTTTCAGTTCATGGCTGCCGCTGTCTGCTGCCCATATCTGATCATTGGGATCGATGTATATGCCGGATGCATTTGCAATATCTTCTTTGCCCATTCCCTTAAATCCTATTTTGTATAGATACTTGCCCTTGTTGTTGAATACCTGTATTGGTGAGTTTGACGAATCCAGTACATAAATCCGCCCCTGACTATCTACCGCCAGATCCTCCAAAGATTTGAATTCTCCGCGCTTATCTCCTTTTGCGCCAAATTGCAGCTTTAGCTTTCCATTGCTGTCAAAAGCATAAATGCGTGAATTTGCCTTGTCTGCAGCATAAACATTCCCTTTGCGGTCTATCGTCAATCCTACAATGGAAGGAGGGGAGTCCATATCTGTAACAGGAATGTCTATTACTGATTTTTCCGACTTGGGCTTAAAGATATGGATTTTAGATTCTGAAACTTGAGATACATAGATATTTTCATTGTTATCTATCGCTGCAGCGAGAGGAGTTTTAATTCCATCTGCAGATCCTATTTCACGAAGGAGAGTTCCGTTGGTATGGAACATGTATACAACATTGGAATCAGAATCAATAACTGCCATAATCCTGCATTTTGGATTAAGGGAGAAGGATGATATTTTACCGAAATGAGAAAATTTGGCGGGACCAGTATAAATATTTATAGATCTGAAATCCCGATCATCACGAAATGCATCATAGGCAAAGAGATGATTGCTGACCAATAGCAGAGTGGTTATTAAGATAAAGGTTTTGAGATATATTGATTTCATTTTTTAATAAATTTATCTATTATTGCAAAAATCTGTTATCATATATAAAATATTTTGTTTGCATATACTATTATACAGGAATATTTACTTTTTTGGCGTATTTAGTAGTAATATATAATGATATTTATGTCAAATTTGCATAAAAGTTGACTTTGTTCTATAAGTATGATATACAAAAATACAGATACGATATTTAATTGCATTCGAAAGGAGAATGTTCAGTGTCTCAATTAATTGATGTTGATAAGTTATTGAATGATTTTGTTGATAAAGATGGATCAGACTGTCATATGCTTGTTGGTGAACCGCCAACTTTTAGAATCCATGGGCGTATAATAAGGCAGCATGATTATGGTGTGTTGACACCAGAGAGAACAGAAGCTTTTGTGAAGGAAATAGCTCCTCCCCGGGCGCTGGCGGAGATGGAAGAGGTGCAAGGCGCTGACTTTGCATACACATTCACCCGTGCAAGATTCAGGGTTAGTATATTTATGCAGAAAGGTACATTTGCATGCAACCTGCGTCTTATTCCTTATACTCTGAGATCTTTTGAAGAATTAGGACTGGATACAAGACTGCAGAAGCTGCTGCATGCGCCAAGAGGATTGTTTTTAGTAACTGGTCCAACTGGAAGCGGTAAAACTACAACATTGGCAACAATGATAGACTATATTAATACTAATCGCGACTGCCACATAATAACAATTGAAGATCCTATAGAATATTATCATAACCACAAAGAATCTATAATAACTCAAAGAGAGGTTGGAAATGATGTTCCAACTTTTGCGACCGGTGTTATTAAGTCGTTGAGGCAGGACCCTGATGTAATCCTTGTTGGTGAAATGAGAGACCTTTCAACTATTTCCGCGGCTGTAACGGCAGCAGAAACTGGTCACCTTGTTTTTTCAACTCTGCATACTACAGGAGCTGCAAGAACAGTAGACCGAATTGTAGACGTTTTCCCATTTGACCAGCAGGAACAGATTAGAACACAGCTTAGCGGTAATCTATTATGTGTTTTGTCTCAGATACTTCTTCCGCGAAAGGGTGGAGGACGAGTCGCGGCATACGAAACAATGATTGGAACACCGGCAATTGGTCATATGATACGTGAGAAGAAAACACACTCTATTGTATCTGCTATCCAGACTGGTCAGCAATTGGGTATGTTTACGCTGGATTCCTCATTATGGGATATTTATCAGAAGGGGCTGATTGAAAAGAGTGAAATGCTGAGATCAGCACAGAAGCCTGAAGAACTTCTTGAGAAACTTGGGGAGCGCATACCAGGAACGGCTGCACAGCCCAAACCAAATACTCAATAAAGAGTGAAAAGGAGAGCATTCGCTCTCCTTTTCCATAAGAGAACTATTGCAAATATATTGCCAAGTTTACGAAAATCCAAATTGATTATAAATTGTTAAAGAGGTTTTTATGGTTCTATTAAGAGCGACAGCGGTTTTATTGCTGCTAATGGTTAATATAGGTTCAGTTAATGCAGCTGAAGAAATGAAATGGTATGACGCCGGTTCATTCACTATAGAAGGTTTGGGATGGGCTGAAACATCAGATACATTTACACGCTTGCCAGTTAAATTTCACAGCAAGCTGTCAGATACTGTATGGAATATGAGCAGAGATAATTCCGGTGTTTCTTTGCGATTTGCAACAGATGCAGATAAGATAAGAGTTCGTTGGTCGCTTGTTAGACCTGAAATTGCAATGCCGCACATGCCGGCTACAGGGGTCAGCGGGCTTGATTTGTATGCCAAATCGCCAAAAGAAAAAACCTGGACTTTCATTGGTAATGGCAGACCGCATAAATCTGATGATAACGAGGCTCTATTTGTATTTCAGGATAACATGAAAGGCATTCATGAATGCATACTTTATCTTCCCTTATATAATGGCATTAAATCTATAAGCATTGGTTTGCCATCTGGCTCGAAGTTGATGAAATATGCGCCAATTAAAAAACAAAAGCCTATAGTGTTTTATGGAACATCAATAACGCAAGGCGGATGTGCCTCCAGACCCGGGATGGTATACTCTTCTATATTGGGAAGAATGTTGAATAGACCAACAATAAATCTTGGATTTTCAGCTTCAGGCAATATGTTTCCGCCTATTGGGAATGTATTGGCTGAGCTTAATCCAGAAGTGTATGTTATTGACTGTTTATGGAATATAGGAAATTCATCTCAAGATACATATGATAGATTAGTTGGTGAATTAGTAAAAGCGATACGGGAGCCTCATCCCGATGTACCAATTGTTTTTGTTGGTCAATCGTTGATATATTATGACCAGCATCCTACAGGCATGACTCTTAGTCAGGAAGCATCGGTAAAGAAGCTTCGTGATAAGGGCGACAAGAATCTTTTTGTAATTCCCGGCAGTGAATTGATTGGAACCGATGGTGAGGCTACAGTGGATGGCGCTCACCTTAGTGATTTGGGTATGCAGCGTCAGGCGGAATGTATGTATCCTGTGCTTAAAAAGCTGATTCAATCATCTTGGTGAATTATTTGATGCAGTAAGTGGATTTTTATTATATAAAATACTACTGTATGTATTTTGTTTTTTAATATAAAACAAAAAATAATTATTTATATCATAAAAATGTATTGACAAATCAAAAAAATGGGTATATTATGGTATATAATAAAATTAATTCAAAATATATTACGATAGATAGATTAATCCATATGCGTGTGAATATACTTGTAAACTAAAAGGAGGTGAAAAACGGTAGAAGCTGGCAAAGTATAGAGTTTATAAGCAGTATAAGGAGAATTATTAAATGATTAGAAAAACAATTGTCTTTTTAATTACAGTTACGGTTTTACTGTTTAGCTCAAAAGTATTTTCCGCAACTATCAATGTACACTATACGCCAAATACCAATACGCCCAGTACTGCACATGGAACTACGGTATCTGGCAATTTATGGATCAATGTTGTTGCACAAAAACTTAGTGGCTGGACTATGCAGTCAATAAATGTAACCAGTGCAACCTATCAAGAACTTGCACATGGCGCTACACCTAAAGCTATTAGTTTTAGCCATACAGCTTCATGTTCACTATGCGGTGATCCTAACCAAATTATTGCCGCATCAACCGACCCGTCATTAATATTTTCATTTACACACAATGCAGTGTATACTATACGAGTTATCGGTAATATTGTAAGATCGCGTCCTGCACCGCCGCCGGTTATGATTGAAACACAAACAACCCCGTTTGATGTTAGTAAAAATGTAACGTTTAACAGCATAAACATAACTCAGGCGCCTGACTATATAGTAGCATGGGATCCTGCCACCATGACAAATGTTAATATGTCATGTACAACGAATGATGCTCAAACCGGGCTTGCGAGTTATAAATATACAATAGGCGGTACAGAGTACACGTTTAACGATCAGCCCCGCCCGGGAACTCACAACTTTACATGGACACCTGGAAGCACACTGCCTAAGGGACTATATTCAACCAAAATGAATGTGTACTCCAATATTCCACATGTTGCTGGTGATTCAAACAGATCTAGTTATTTGACTATAAATAATGCTTCAGTTAAATATAATGGAAAAGACAGCAGTGGAAATCACAAGTATTTGTATAATTACACCCTCAAAGATAGTAAAAATAACAATGCTACCAGTGGAGTAATATGGGTTTATAACACAAATCTTACAAAAATTGGCACATATTCTATAACTGGTCTTCAAGCAAATTCAACAGGTGTTAATCATCAAGCTGAAATATCTATCAGTGAAAGCTTAATGCAATCAAATGGCAATTACTATTTTGTATTGCATTGTGTTGATGGGAATCAAAATGAATATAAAAACCACACTAATAAACCTGCAATAGAATCAATCATTCCTTGGCAAGCTGTAATTGCTGACAATTATGATACGAGCGAAAATGGTATATCAGGAACTGCTGACATATCAGCATATCAACAAAGGTCAACAACATGGGGCAATCCATATATTTCATTTTCACATACTGATGATACACCACAAAATTTGATACAACGAGTATTGTTAAGATCTAATATATTAATGATATATGCTCATGGAGGGCCTGGATATGTGAAGATAGGTAATGGTTCAACTTATGAAGAATTTCTGTATGCTAGCAATGCTCCAACAACAGGTTGTTTGGCAATTGATACATTTTCATTTCATGGAGTCAGATTTGCAGGATTTATTAGTTGCCACTCTGGTATAACTGATGCAAACGGTGGTGGTAATCTTGTTGATTCCGCATATAATAGTGGAGCATTGTGTTCTTTGGGCTTTCTTACTACGTTAACTGCATACCGTAAATATAAAACCCCAGATATAGAGGTGTATTATTCTCACTTATACAATCAATTTTTTTGGGAGGCTGCAATGGGAAGATTAGATTTAGATGCAAATGGTCAATATGATTCCCCGATGACTGCAATATCTGCCCATAATTATGCATGTAGCCAGATGGAATCAATAATTGGAGGTACAACTACTGGTTATGATAATGATTATTGGAAAGGTAATTCAGGAATAACTTTAGCACCTGCAACACTCAGATAATATATTGAAAGGATAAGGATATCATGGAAAAAAATGTAAAATGGTCATGTGTTATATTAATATTAATATGCTTTATAGCAACGTGTATACATACTGAAGCCTCTGATTATGATCCTGCAATAAACGATAATATAGCATCTTGGTTTAATGAGGATTCACGTATTGGAAATAATACAACTTTTGGTCCCTTAGATTGTAACACCTATATTACTGAAAATTGGCTTATACTATCCGACTCCATTACAAAAGAACTTGTAATGACTATGCTTCGTTGTTATGTCCCTAAAAATGATATAAGTGATATAGGCAAAGATGAAGCTTTTAATAAAGCCAAAATTTGGATGGATGAACGTCATATTGATTATAAATCTTGGACGTTGTATGAAAGTAAAACATATGAACATGGAAGTGCAGGACGTGACTATAGATTTACATGGACTAAATTCAATAGCGATAATATACAGCTTCCAAGCTTGATGAAAATTGTGATAAATCAAAACGGTGAAACAACTCAATGGTACAAGATAGATAAACCTGTTGAGGTATTATTAACTCCCATTATTTCTTCCGATGAGGCAAATGTTATTGCAAACAGTATATATGATAAAGATTTGCATTCTATTGACAATCCAAAATTGAGGGTATGGTTTGATGGTAAAGAACAAATTTTATTATGGTCTGTTAAAAAATCCTTTTCAGAGGATAATAATATTATTACTGTAACATTTGTCATAAATGCCAATACAGGAAAAATCCTATACATATTAAAGCAGTAACACATATAAATATTTGAGAAAATTGAATCAACTCGCAGCTAATAAAATATGTAGATATGAATGGTAGATACAATTTTAATTTCTACTGTTCATATCTATTTTAAAGAATTGTGGTTTCGTATAAATTTTATATTAATACATTCAAATATCTATTTGCCATTCCGAACTTGACTTATAGATAATAATTTTTGTTATAAAAACTTCTTATATAAAAGGAGCGGTGAATTATGAAGAGAATAACAAAATGTTCGCTTTTGGTTTTAGTATTTGTGTTTGTAATTGCTGGTGTATATTATAAAATTGCAGAACACAACAAAAAGATTAATTTAGAAAGAGCAAGAAATACATCAACTTATAAATACGCCGTATTTACAGCAAAAGAACTAGAAAAG
>JAPXND010000103.1:0-9326 GCA_033808695.1 Armatimonadota bacterium | reverse complement strand
TGTGATAGGAGCGTGATATATTATGAGGATAGATAAGTTTACAATAAAAGCACAGGAAGCTGTAGCTGAATCACAATCGATTGCTGATAAACGCGGGCATCAGGAAATTACCCCTGAACATTTATTGCTTGCATTGCTGGACCAGGATGACGGCATAGTTAAACCCATATTGCAGAAAATAGGTGTCGATCCCACAAGTGTTAAAAGCAGGATAGAGACATTCCTTGATAAACTGCCGAAAATATCGGGTGTTGTAAGTCAGCAGTATATGGCTGTATTGTTGAAATCAGCGTTAGATTCTGCATGGGATGAGGCGCAGCGTCTTAAAGACGAATATATTAGTACCGAGCATTTGTTAATAGCAATCGCCGATGTAAAATCTGAAGCTGGTGACGTGCTCAGAAGCATGGGTGCATCTAAAGATAAAATATATAAGTCGCTGATGGAGGTTCGCGGAGGAGCTCGAGTGACTGATCAGAATCCTGAGGAAAAATACCAGGCGTTGGAGAAGTATGGACGCGATCTTACCGACATGGCTCGAAGCGGGAAACTAGATCCTGTTATAGGCAGAGATGATGAGATTAGAAGAGTCATTCAGGTATTATCAAGGCGAACGAAGAACAACCCGGTTATCATAGGTGAGCCGGGCGTAGGAAAAACCGCTATAGTTGAAGGTCTTGCGCAGAGAATTATTAATGGCGATATCCCTGAGGGACTTAGAGACAAGCGGGTTATTGCCCTCGATCTTGGAGCTATGGTTGCAGGCGCCAAATATAGAGGCGAATTTGAGGACAGAATGAAAGCCGTTCTGCGTGAAGTTACAGAGGCTGAGGGCGAAATCATTCTTTTCATTGATGAGCTTCATACTGTGGTTGGCGCCGGTGCATCTGAAGGATCAATGGATGCTTCCAACATGCTCAAGCCTATGCTTGCAAGAGGGGAGCTTAGGTGTGTAGGCGCCACAACCCTTGATGAGTATAGAAAGTATATAGAAAAAGATGCAGCATTGGAGCGAAGGTTTCAGCCTATCATTGTTGCTGAACCTACGGTTGAAGATACAATAGCTATCTTAAGAGGGTTGAAGGAAAGGTATGAGGTGCACCATGGTGTTAAAATAAATGATTCTGCACTTGTATCTGCTGCATATCTATCTAACCGATACATATCTGACAGGTTTCTCCCAGATAAAGCGATTGATCTTATTGATGAGGCTGCATCCCGGTTAAGGATTGAGATAGATAGTATGCCCATTGAGATAGATACTATTGAACGGAGAATACGTCAGCTCGAAATAGAACGTGAAGCTTTGAAGAAAGAGACAGACAAGGCGACTCTTGAGCGGCGTGAAAAGCTTGAAAATGAAATTGCCGACCTAAAAGAGCAGAATTCTGGAATGAAAGCTCATTGGCAGAAAGAAAAGGAAATTGTGCTGAAGATACAGCATATTAAGCAGCAGATTGAGCAGGCTGGCATTGAAGAGCAGGCAGCTGAACGTGCTGTTGACCTTCAAAAGGTGGCTGAACTTAGGTATGGTGTTATACTATCGCTGCAAAAGGAGCTTGATGAGCAGAATGCCATACTCGCAGAGATTCAAAAAGAGAGAAAGATGCTTAAAGAAGAGGTTGATGATGACGATATTGCAGAGGTAGTGAGCAAGTGGACCGGTATTCCGATATCCAGAATGCAGGAAGGAGAGATGCAGAAGCTTGTGCATATGGACGAACGGCTTAAGGAACGGGTTATAGGGCAGGATGAAGCTATAAGCACTGTTTCTAATGCTGTGAGACGTGCAAGAGCAGGTTTGCAGGATCCTAACAGACCAATCGGCAGCTTTATCTTTCTTGGTCCTACAGGTGTAGGAAAAACCGAGCTTGCAAGGGCGCTGGCGGAGTTCTTGTTTGATGATGAAAAGGCTATAATTCGATTGGATATGTCCGAATATATGGAGAAACACTCTGTATCCAGAATGATAGGCGCTCCGCCTGGATATGTGGGATATGATGAGGGTGGACAGCTTACAGAAGCTGTAAGACGCAGACCATACAGCGTTATTCTATTTGATGAAATTGAGAAGGCTCACCAGGATGTATTTAATGTTTTGCTGCAGATTCTTGATGAAGGCAGAATGACAGATGGGCAGGGGAGAACTGTTGATTTTAAGAATACGGTTATAATCATGACATCCAATATCGGTTCGCAATGGATTCAGGAGTTTTCCGGAACTGACAGTGAGCAGATGCGAAATAAGGTTATGGATGTATTGAAAGCACAATTCAGACCTGAGTTTTTGAACAGGCTGGATGATATCATATTCTTCAACGTTCTAACCGCTGAGAATATCAAAAAGATTGTTGATATTCAGCTGTCATATCTGAAGCAGCGGCTTGCTGATCGTTCTATCAATTTGGATATAACAGATGCAGTAAGGAACGAGATTTCAGCTGAAGGGTTTGACCCTGTATATGGCGCCAGACCCTTGAAGCGAACAATTCAGCGGAGAATACAGAACCCTCTTGCTATTAAGATTCTTGATGGTGAGTTCAGTGATGGAGATTCCATCATGGTTGATATGGTGGATGGCAATATGGTATTTTATAAAACACCCTTAGCTGATTAGTGAATTACGGACCGATGGCTTTCCATCGGTCCATTTTGTTATCTGATGTTTACTGCCTGTGGATTTGCTTCAATCAGCAGACTTCCTTCTTCTATCTTCACTTTCCTATATCCGGCTGGGAGATCCATGGTTTCATATTTCAGCAGTTTCTCTTTTACCTTGTCGGCAATTGATTTTGGAGCAGGATAGCTTCCAATTTTCACACTGGTAATATCTACAATCAGCTTGTTGTTTGCATTTTGACGAATAGCAACATCTATACTTCCCGGAAGCATAATACCATTAACTGGTATGCGCATTCCTACTTTTATAAGGTCTCTATGTAATTTTACAACAAAATCTTGTGCGCCAATCTTTCCTAATTCATTCTGAATTTCCGGTGATGTTTGAATGTATGCATTTACAGACTTTTCATCTAAGTTTAGTTTTGCATAGTTAGATTGTTTTTCAATAATAGCCTTATGAAATGCACTTGTTTCTTGAAATGCTTTATTTGCAAGCTGATTCTTTTCAGTTACAGATGAAAATTGAATCGGTTTGCTTAACTCTGACTGCGGTCTGAACAGCAATGCAACTAATATCAGAATTACAAGCAGAATAATTGATACAGCGATAAAAATCTTTTTCCCTTTACTCATATTATTCTCCGCTAAACACTCTTCTGAGATCAGGTTCTTTATCTGTTTTAACCAGAGTTATGATACTGTCATTTTCCTTAAATTCCACATCTATATTGGGAAGAATGGCGTCACCGTCTCTGATAATGGATATTACCAAAGCGTCATGCGGTAGTCCTATTGTGTTGATACGTTTACCCAATACAGGGGATTCCGGACCAAGATCTATCTCTACTATTTCAATATTGCCTCTTTGTAAAGAAGCTAAGGGTATAATCTCATTGCTTTCAATCTGTTGTTCTATCAGGTTGAATATAATCATTGTGCTGCTTACAGTGCTGTCGATGCCAAGAGACTTAAAAATGGCATCATTTTCTGGATTATTCACCTTTGATATCGCTTTTGGTACCTGGAATAGGCTTTTAGCTAATTGGCATATAACAAGATTGTCTTCATCATCTCCGGTTACCGCTACCACCATGTCTGCTCTTTCCATGCCGGATTCTCTCATGATACGAACTTCGCATGCATCTCCATAGGCAACAGATTCACCAAGATCTTCAGAAAGATAATCTACTCTTGCCCTATCTTTATCAATTAGTAGAACTTCATGGTTTGCATCAATTAATGCTCTGGTTAAATAATGACCTACTTTTCCACCGCCTGCAATTATAACATACATATTATTACTCCATTATTTTAGATAATTCGGGATTTAACTGGATTTGTATACCTTCTGTCTGGAAATAATCCGCTGCCATTCCCCATTCTTTACCAAGAAGATAATCATTTATTAAACCAGCTCCTATAACAGTTGTGCATATTGTTTCTATCCCCAGTTGTTTATAAGCATAGGCTCGAATTGGATCATATAATCTTGCTATTACTTTTGGTACATTAAAGGTAACTTTGGCAATTTGAACAGCCATTATATTCGTATTATCGCCATTTGTTACTGCTACAAATGCATCAGCGTTTTGAATATTAGCTTTACGCAGCAACTCGTTATCAGTGCCGTTTCCTACAATTTTACTGCCTCCATAATCTGAGCTTAGCCGTCTAAATGCGTCGCTTTTTCTATCTATTATAGTTACATCATGCCCATTTCTGAACATGTTGCTTGC
This sequence comes from Armatimonadota bacterium, assembly GCA_033808695.1. Taxonomy (GTDB): domain Bacteria; phylum Armatimonadota; class UBA5829; order DTJY01; family DTJY01; genus JAPXND01. Next base: position 4,968 of record JAPXND010000103.1, on the reverse strand, counting down.
CAGAGTAGAACCGATTCGTCCGCATCCCAATATTATTACATTCATCATTGCCTCCAAGCTAAAATGTGGTTGTATCAAAATGATTTGCTGTCAATCAATATTACAATGAAATTATACTCCATCTTGGCAATATAATCTATAGAAAAGTAGAGTATTGTTAATATTGTATATTCTTTTTTTATTAAACCCTTTGTATGGAATAAAAATGAAGAGTGTCCAATGCTGTACAGAGTATCAAATAACAATAATATTAGGAAAGAGAATTGCGGAAATTGCCAAAAAGCTTGGATTATAATTATTAGATGGTAAGGATTTTACTATTTTGGTTTTATAGAAACAGAAGAGAGATGCTTATAGGCATCTCTCTTTTGATTTAGTAGACTGTTTTGAAATCTATTTGATATTGAACATCATCTGTTGTTACACTTGCAGGTTTTGGGCCCTGCCAATCAGTATATCTGCCTGAGAGCGATAGATAATGATCGGCATCTATTTGCTGGTTATATTTTATTCTGTATGTTCGAGATTCAACTCTGCCATTCTTTGATAGAACGTTATCGAATCCATACCCGGCTTCAAATGTACCTTTAGCTGAAAGTTTACCGGCTAATCCCAAGCTTAGAGTGTTCTTATCAAATTGCGAACCAATTTTGTCGCTTGATGAATGTTCCCATTGCCCCTGCAAGCCGATATTCTTAGAGATTGCTGAGGTCAGCTTCAAGCTTTCAGATCCTACCGGTTCTATGGTGCCGTCGGGCTTTTCTGTATTGCTGAAATAGTTGTATATAAGCTTAGAGTAAGGTGTTATCTGCCAGTCTGCATTGTATGCTCTTATCAGAACTGTTTGAGGTGCGCCTGTATCTTTTGCTTTATATGCCAGCGAATAGTTAATCTTTCGTTTAGGATCAGGATCTGGAATTATACTAACTGATTTTACTATACTGGAAGCGCCTTCTTTAGTTATTCCACTTACGTATTGCATATCAAGCTTATGCTTTATTAGATTGGTATCGAGCTTTAGGATTTTGCTCTCTGTCTGAATCTTGCCGCCATTTTGCACCTGCCCAAATCCTACCTGCCAGTTTGTTTGTTTAAAGGCGCCGTAATCTTTGACAGCATCTGGTTTCAGACTCAATTCTCTTACTTTGCCTACGGTTACACCATTCAGCAGAGTTTCTCCGAACTTGGCTGCCATGCTGACTTTTCCCATTACCTTGCCGGATACACTGTATTCCTGCATAGTTGTATTAGACGCTTCGGTATTGAAAGTTGACCTTACACCTAAAAATGCAACTTTTTTGTTTAGCATAGTGTTGAACTTATAAACCTGATGATCCTGGAATGTACCGTCACTATTTTTTATTGTATTTATGTCACCGGTAAGGTTCATAGGTTTGCTCATATCTGTATTGAAATGAAGCTTAGTTGTATCTATAGTTTTTTCAGACAGTGGATCAATTTTAACAAGAGTATCTTTCATTGCACTTAAATTGATCTTGCTGATCATATGGTCAAATGTATACTTCTGATGTGAATATCCGCTTATAGCATCAGGTGTTCCGGTAGAAAACTGGTCAATAAGCGCTGATAATTTAGGTCCTTTAACAGGACTGAATGACAAGCTGTTTCTTAATTGTTTGCGGAATAGATCTGTGCTGTTGCTTTTTGCATCATATAGGTAGCTGTCAATCTTAAGCGATTTGCTTGCTTGGAATTGTGTTGCCAAATCGTATCTGCGCATTCCCTGTTCAGTAAGAAGTCTGCCTTTATCTGCATCTGCCAAATCGCCTGCTCTTGTAAACTCTGTATCCATATTCATATAGTTAGCAGCAAGCTTTAACTTTTCACTTGAGAAATTAAGTCCATATTTAGATAATCCGCCTGCATCAGATGAAACTTTGGACATAGTGGTTGCCAGCTGCATTTTGGGATTGAGTATAAAGTTGCCTGCGATGTTTGTTCTGCGCATTCCGATTTCATTTCCAAAATTTGCTTTTTCTACATTTGCTAGTGACTGCAATCTGGTGAAGGTTGAATCAATTTCCTGTGTAAATGCAGATATAGAATATGATTTGCCTGTTAAGGAAAGTGATTGGCGAGATATTCCACCTGATTGATCTCCTATAGAGAACATATTCAATTGCAATGCCGAATTTGCGCCGGTTGTAAATCCTAACCGGGTGTTTCGTCTGCTTAGTCCGGCTTCGTTTTGCAATCTCTTTCTATCTTCATCTTTTACATTAGCTTCCGTTGCATTAGGATCAAACTGTTTGTAGATGTTTAATGCCATAGCAGTTTGTTCTTCTTGTGTAAGATCGTTAATTCTGTTGAATCTCGAATCTATTTTAATCTGGCTTGATGACAAGGAGAGCTTGCTAGTTGCAAAGTTCAGATTTGTAGTTGAAAGCTTACCGGTTTCAGTACTGATGGTGTTCATGCTAAGAGCGTTCCATGCCGATTCCGCAGACATGCCTTTTGTAGGCGCCATGCTCAATTGTATGTTAGATCTGCTCATGCCTCGCTCTTTTGCCCATTGTCCGCGCTCTGCTTCGGCAAGGTCATTAAATCTTGTAAAGCCTTTATCTATTCTTTGCATATTGGCGCTTAACTTCAACTTATCGCTGCCAATATTGAATGACTGTTTTAGTATATCTCCGCCGGCATCTGAAATTCTGTTGAATCCGAGGGCGCTTGTTGTTTTGGCGCCCATTTTAATATCTGCCTGCATACCAAGGCGTCTGATATCTTTTTCTTTTTCAAGCTGGTTCAACATTTCAATAGCTTCAACATTTTGCTGTTTCAGTGCTGTAAATCCTGCAAAGTCCTTGCCTACATCCTGATAATTCAGCTTTACAGAAACACTTCCTGATTCAAGAACGGAGTTGTGTACAAACAGATTATCTGCTTTTGGCTTTTCACCCTTCGGCGCTGCACCGGACAATAATGACTGTCTGTTTGATTCTTGTGGAGTGCTTAAATACAGCATGTTTGTCATGCTTGATTTCTTCCCAAGGCTTGTTTTTAGGTTTAGACCATAGGTCATAATGTCATAGCCTTGGTAGTTGATTGCTGCATTTGATGAAAAAAGCAGACCGACAGTATTTCTTGAGCCGACATTGAATGATAACGCTGGGATGCTTATTCCGCCTCTGACTCCTTCTTTTCCGGGAACATATCTGTAGTATACTTTTATGGTGTCATTAGGTCTTACTGGTTCAGCAAATACAATAGTTCCGCTGGCATAATCAAGATAATAATCTACATTACGGCGTTTTGTAACTCCGCCAACAGTTACTGTTTCACTAACGTCGACAATAGCGCCATGGCCTAACATATAGCCTGCCTTGGAACCATTTCCACGAATCAGGTCGGTAGTAGCCACACCAATTTCTTTTAATCCGTTGGTTGAAGACGAAGTCATACCTATACCAGATGAAGCTATACCGGAAAGAGAGAGCTTAAATCGCTCTATTGCTGCGTCATTGCTGACAGACGGCGCCTGCGCAAGGGAGCTTCCTGCTATAAATAGAAAAATAGTGATTAATACTATTTGATATTTAATTTTCGTCTTCATTGTAAGTCACCTCGCTTTGTGTTACACAGCGAGTAATAATTCTTGTTAAAAGTACATGCTTGCCAAATCTATATCTATACGACGATCTGTGCTTACTGTTTGTTGCCTTTTATCAATTTTTCTGCTTAAGTTTCTATGTTTTAGTTTTGTTCTCATATCCTGCAGTGCGCTGGCAGTTTCGTTCAATTTGTTGTCTCTTTCATTTGAAACGGCTTCAGCGGTTCTTAAAACAATAACAGATGGCTTTTCTTCAATAGCTTCTGGTTTTGTATCAGCCGCAGCGGGTTTATCTGCTGCTTTAACAGGTTCATCTTTTGCAACTTCTATTACAATATTGCTATGCTCAACCGGTTTTTCTTGCTCTGCCGGTTTTGTAGAGTATGCAGTTGTAATTGGCTTTACTGTTATATTTTCTGTTGGTTTGCTGTTATTTGGTATTGTTTTAGTTGCTGCAACTCTATTTTCAGATGATTTTTTCTTATTAATATATTTTTTTGCAGGTGCATATTTTGCTATTTTTTTAACTGCAGACTTTTTATTTATAGCTGCTTCTGTTACAGTTTTAGCTTCTTGTTCAACTTTCGGCGCAAGCTTTGCTGCAGGTTTTGTTTCCTCAATAACTATGGGCAATTCGGGCTTAACCGGTTGTGTCGCTATAAAGTTAACTTTATTATCTATTGGTTTGTATGAGATAACAAACAATGCAGCTAACACTATTAGGACTGCTGCAAATGCCGGTTTAATGTATTGATAAATGCTAAGAAACGGGCGCATGGATTTTTTTGATTGAGGCTGCTGCGTTGTTTTAGCTAATATTTGATCTGCCAGCATATATGGCGGTTCAACCGATGGTATGTCGGCAGTTAATTTTGATACAGCAATATAATCATTGTATATCTTATTGCAAGATGTGCAGCCATGGAGATGCTGCTCAACAATATCTCGTTGATTATTGAGTAATTCACCATCTATATATTCTGATATTAGTTTTTTAATCTCAATGCAATCCATTGCGTTCCTCTTGTTTAATATTTGTGCTCTATATATTAAACAATTTACAAGGCAAAATGTTACACAAATTTGCAACAATATTGACATTATTTTAATATTTTTTCTGTTTGCAGCGCTTTTTACAAAACAGGAAAAGTTTCGGCTGTTATTCAGCCGAAACTTTCTATCTAATTATTTTTAGTGTTTATTATGGTCTGTGAATAGCTGATTGTACTATTGCCACCAGATTGGGATCAGCTGATGCCATATATTTTTCTAAAATTGATTTGCTCCTTGAGTCACCCGTTCGACCGAGTGCATATGCAGCCCACTTAGTGCTTTCTCCGCCTTTTTGCAGAAGCGGAATTAGTGGCTGAACTGACGGTGAGCCTATTCTTCCAAGT
>JAPXND010000102.1:3749-9386 GCA_033808695.1 Armatimonadota bacterium | reverse complement strand
ACCTCAATCACATCAAAACGACAGCTCACTTCGTCCATGTTGTTCTCTGCCAGGTATTGACGGCAGGATTCGATAATCTTCCGCTGCTTAATGGGATTTACCGCCTCAGATGGTGCGCTGAACTCTGTTCTGCGCCTTGTTTTAACCTCAGCAAAAACAAAGCAGTCTGATTGATGGTCAAAGGCTATAATATCAATCTCCCCGGATTTGCATCGGTAATTGCGGGCAACAAGCTCATATCCAAGTGATATAAGACATTCTGCAGCTTTATCTTCGCCTAACTGTCCAAGAGCAGATTTTGCTGTAGCCAATCGTTATCCCCCTTATCACATTTAATGCACTCTCTAACCGGCGCAAATGACTTTCGGTGAATTTTGCATATGCCGTTTTCTTTTATCATTCTAAGATGCAGTTTAGAACAATAGCCCTTGTGAGATGCAAAACCGTATCCCGGATACAATTTATCATACTCACACATAATTCTATCTCTTGTAACTTTTGCAATTATGGAAGCAGCAGCTATAGATGCACTTTTTCCATCCCCGTCGACTATTGCTTTATGCGGATATCCAAAGTTTTTGATAGGATTTCCGTCTATCAAACACAAACCAACCTCCATACTGAGTTGGGAAACGGCTATGCTCATAGCTTTGTATGTGGCTTGGAGAATATTTATCTGGTCGATTTCTGTGGAATCTACTATCCCTAACCCAATGGAAAGAGCCGTTTCTTTTATATATGTGTATGCTGATTCACGTTTGGATGGAGTAAGTTTTTTTGAATCATTAATGCCGTCAATACAACAGCCTGGAGGAAGAATAACTGCTGAGGCAACTACCGGACCGGCTAAGGGACCTCTGCCGGCTTCATCGATACCGGCAATGATGGTATATCCCTGTTTCATCATCTGCTGCTCATAAAGCCACATATCAATAACTTCAGTTGATTCCTGTTTCATTATGCACTACCGGTTTAAATATTAAGCATAAGGCTTATAAAAAAATCCGGTTTTAATCACTAAAAATCATAAAACCGGAGGGCTGAATTATTTTATTACTCTTATTCTGTTAAACGGCCAGAATATTACCATGGCTTTTCCAACCACTCTTCGGCGGTCAAGGAATCCCCACTCATGGCTGTCATTGCTGTTCCTGCGATTGTCTCCCATCACATAATACATATCTTTTGGAACGGTTACTTTTTTTCTAGAGTAATCGGGAGTATCCATTACATATGGCTCATCAAGCTTTTGATCGTTTCTGTATACTGCAAATTCGGGTTCACCATACTCACTTTGACCAGTATACTTGATTTCAATTGTATCGCCCGGCAAACCTATCACGCGCTTAATGTAATCTTTTTCACCTATTCGCGCCTCTTTGCCTACCAGCTCTTCGGCTGAAGCTTTATCATTAATCCCAACAAGCTTCACTATAAGGCTGTAGTTATCGCTTCCATACCTAAAGTTTTCGAGAGGGATAATTCTTGCTTCAGAGTCATTCTTGCCCAACATACACAGTTCTTTAATATTTCTATAATCTGCAGCATAAGCAGCAGTGGGGTGAATAACAATTTCACCGGAATCTCCGGATACTCCTGTAACTTTGCCTGCAACTGCATTCCAGTCGAAGAGTGCGCTTTTCCTATCTATCCGTTGAGCGAACATTAACCCTTCGTCGTAGTAATTGCTTCGCGCCTCATTGGCAGACGGCGGCGATTTGAAAACAATGACATCGGCATGCTTAGGGTCTGTAAATCTGTAGATAAACTTGTTTACCAAAAGCCTGTCATGCACAAGCAGGGTTGGTTCCATAGATTCCGACGGTATAAAAAACGCCTGAAGCACAAATGGACGAATGACAAGAAATACAAGAGCAAAAGCAATAAGCAGCGACTCAACCAATTCTGTGAATGATTTAGCAAGTTTTGACTTGTATCTGCCAAATATCAATCGAATTACAAAAAGTATTGCAATTATAAGCAGCACATATCCGATTGACAGATTGGCAATTCGCTCTGTAATAGGTGTCATTTAATTATGTCTTGCATCCTTAATTCTTGTTGCCTTACCAACCTTGTCTCTTAAATAGAAGAGCTTGGCTCTGCGGACAAGACCTTTTCTAAGAACTTCTACGTTTGCAACTTTTGGGCTGTTTATTGGGAATGTTCTTTCAACGCCTACACCGTGAGAAATCTTTCTTACTGTAAAAGTTTCTCTTACGCTGTTGTGTCTCTTGGCTATTACTATGCCTTCATATGCCTGAATTCGCTCTTTGCCGCCTTCAGTAACTCTAACCTGAACTTTGACGGTGTCTCCAACGTTAAAATCAGGTATTTTGGATTTTACCTGATCCTTCTCTATATCTTGAATAAGTGTTGACATTAATCAGTCTCCTTCATTTTATCTATCAATTTTAAATCTGTATCACATAAACATGCTTTTTCCAGAAGATCCGGTCTGCGAAGCATTGTTCGTTTTAACGATTGGAGTTTGCGCCATTTTGCAATCTCCGCATGATGTCCGGAAAGAAGCACATCCGGTACTTGCCATCCGTTAAATACGGCTGGTCTTGTATACTGCGGGTATTCCAGCAGTCCCTTCGAAAAAGATTCATCCTGAACCGATTCTTCTGCTCCCAACACATTGGGAATAAGCCGCACGAATGCATCAAGCATTACAAGTGCAGGAAGCTCTCCGCCTGTTAAAACATAATCACCTATTGAAAATTCATCTGTTACCAGGTGCTCTCTTACCCGCTCATCTATGCCTTCGTAATGTCCGCAGATAAATACGGTATGATTGCTTTTTGATAACTCCTCTGCAATAGATTGTGTAAACGGCTGCCCCTGTGGAGTAGTAAGAATGACTCTGGTATCATCACACCAATACTCATTTCTAACATGCTCCGCTGCCTTGAAAATAGGCTCCGGCTTCATCACCATGCCGGGTCCGCCGCCATATGGCGATTCATCCACAGTGCGATGTTTATCTTCAGTAAAATCCCTGATATTGTGAATGCATACATTAACGATACTCTTATCCTGAGCGCGTTTCACAATGCTGTAATCAACACCTGAGCGAATTACCTCAGGAAAGAGAGTAAGGATATCTATCCTGATAGTCAATCCTGTACAAGTCCTTCAACTGAATTTACAACCATCTTCTTCTCGGCAACATTCATGGAAACCACAAATTCCTTTACCGCAGGAATCATTGCTTTTTCCGTTACATATACATCATTTGCAGGAGATTTCAATACTTCGGTTACCACTCCAAGGTCTTCGCCTGCAGTGGTTGTAACCTGCATTCCTATAACATCGCTTATATAGAACTCATTCTCCTGAAGAGATATTTTATCGGTGCCTTTTGCGAATATCTGAGCGTCTCTTAAATTCTCTGCAGCGCTCATATCATCTATGCCGCTGAATTTTACTATAATGACGTTCTTATGCAGTCGGCTTCTTTCAACTTTATATACCGCCGGTAAAACAGTTTCAGATTTTATATATACTTCTCTCCTTGGCGATAACCGTTCGATAAAGTCGGTATGCGGATATACCTTTACTTCGCCTTTATGCCCGAACGTATTGATTATCTCGCCAATAAGTATATTGTACTTATCAAAGTTCATTAAATATCATTCCGAACAGGTTTGCTTAAAGGCTTTTGCACCGTCAGCATTAGGTGATAATCTCTAAATACACCTTTACTTGATTCTTCATAGCTGCTGCTTTTGCTATTGTGCGCAGTGCATTGGCAATTTTTCCTTGTTTGCCTATAACTTTCCCTTTGTCTATATCTGCAACCCTGATCTCGTAGGTGACGCCTTCGGTTCCTTCAACCTCAGTAATCTCCACCTCATCCGGGTTGTCTACCAATGATTTGACAAGATATTCTATCAATTCCTTCAAATCAATACTCCTTTATGTATACAGGGTAACTCTTTATTATAATTTTTGCTTAAACTATTCTGCCGATTGATTTGCAGTTTCTTCTTTGGACGCTGATTTGGCGTCAACATACTTCTGAAATATGGATTTAGCTTTCAAAAGCGCTTCTGCAGTATCAGTAGGCTGTGCACCGCGATTCAACCAAAGCAATGCCCTGTCTTCATCTATTTTCAATGTTACTGGCTCTGTTAATGGATCGTAATAGCCAAGAGTTTCTATTATTCGTCCATCGCGCGGTGATCTGCTGTCTGCAACAACTACTCTATAGAATGGTTTTCCACGGGTGCCCATTCTTCTTAATCTGATTTTTACGGCCAAAGCCTTCCTCCTTAAACAGATATCTGTCTATCACATAATTTATTTTATTAAAATCAGCTGATTATTTGCTATTTAAAGAATGGAAGCGATCGAGACTTGCGTTTGCCTCCCTGCTCCATATCCGTTAGATCCTTCATCATTTTCCGCATCTGATCAAATTGATTAATCAGACGGTTTACTTCCTGAATACTTGTTCCGCTGCCGTTTGCAATGCGCCTTTTTCGGCTGCCATTTATGATTTCAGGATGATGTCGTTCATCCTTCGTCATTGATTTAATAATTGCTTCAACCCTATCTACCTGGTTTTCGTCAATCTCTATACCCTTCATCTTCTTCATATTCAATCCGGGTATCATTCCAAGTATCTGGTCTAACGGTCCCATTTTCCTAACCTGCGCCATCTGATCAAGATAGTCATCAAAGTCAAACTTGTTTTCCCTAAACTTGCGCTCAAGCTCTTCAGCCTTTTTTACATCTAAGGCAGCTTCAGCTTTCTCAATCAGACTGAGCATGTCTCCCATGCCAAGGATTCTGGATGCCATTCTGTCTGGATGGAACGGTTCAAGAGCATCCATCTTTTCACCGAGCCCGGCAAATTTAATAGGTTTGCCTGTTACCGCCTTTATAGAAAGCGCTGCACCGCCTCTTGCATCACTGTCCAGCTTGGTGATTACAAACCCGTCTACTTCCAGAATTGAGTTGAACTGCTCCGCTACATTAACGGCATCTTGACCGGTCATAGCGTCTACAACCAAGAGTATCTCGTTTGGCGATACGCTTTCTTTTATTTGCGAAAGCTCCTGCATCAACTCGGTATCTATATGCAGCCGTCCTGCGGTATCAAGAATAACCACATTCATTCCGCTGGACTGGGCGGAACTTACCGCTGCTTTTGCAATATCTACCGGATTTGCCTTATCCCCAAGCGAAAACACCGGTATATTTAACTGATCACCCAGAACCTGAAGCTGCTTAACTGCAGCGGGACGATATACATCGGCGGCAACCAGAAGGGGACTGCGTCCCTGACGCCTAAGCAGGTTAGCCAGTTTTCCCGCCGTTGTTGTCTTTCCCGAGCCTTGCAGTCCGCAGAGCATTATAACAGTCGGCGGTTTTGAAGCCATCTGTATTGTATTATTGCTTCCGCCAAGAAGAGATATCAACTCCTCATGAACTATCTTAACAACTTGCTGACCGGGTGTAAGACTCTCAAGAACATCATGTCCTATGGCGCGCTCTTTAACCTTTGATACAAAATCTTTTACCACACGGAAGTTTACATCGGCTTCTAAAAGAACAAGCCGCACTTCTCTTAGTGCATCATTTACATCCTGCTCCGAAAGGCTGCCCTTTCCTTTGAGCTTTTGG
>JAPXND010000102.1:0-3739 GCA_033808695.1 Armatimonadota bacterium | reverse complement strand
TCATAAATCCTCAGGTAGGCAAAGTATAGTATACAAAAGCTGTTAGATTCTTGTCAAATATTTTGTCATATTGCCGCAGCCAGTAGAGTTTTTAATTAGTTTCCGTTTATCAATGCATCAGCGAAATCTTTAGAGTTAAATACTTTCATATCTTCCATTCCTTCACCGATTCCAACCAGCTTTATGGGAAGTTTTAACTCATCTTTCAATGTAACAACTATTCCGCCCTTTGCAGTTCCATCCAGCTTTGCCAGCACCACACCAGTTAAAGGTACCGCCTGTTTGAATTCTGCAGCCTGACTGACTGCATTCTGACCGGTGGTGGCGTCAAGCACCAGCAGCACCTCGTCTGCCGGATGTCCAATCTCTCTCTCTATCACTCTGCCTATTTTTTTCAGCTCTTCCATCAAATTGCTTTTGGTATGAAGCCGTCCTGCTGTATCTGCAATAACAACATCGGCGTTTCTGGATTTTGCCGCAAGAAGCGCATCATATACAACTGCAGCTGGATCTGCTCCTTCACGCTGCTTAATTATCTCCACGCCAATTCTGTTTGCCCATATCTCAAGTTGATCTATGGCTGCAGCGCGGAATGTATCAGCCGCAGCAAGCATAACCTTCTTCCCCTTATTCTTAAGCATATAAGCTATCTTTGCAATAGATGTTGTTTTGCCTACACCGTTTACCCCAACTATTAAATATACGGTTGGGGGAGTATCAGAGATGTTCAGTTGAACATCATCGCCGTTAGAAAGTGCACCTGCAATTTCATCTCTTAATCTGTCTTTAATATCTGATGCTTCCGATATGCGTTCCTGTCTGGATATCTGCCTCAGATTATCAACTATTTTCATTGTTGTATGAATATTGAGATCTGCCTGAATGAGAGCCTCTTCCAGCTCATCAAAAAGCTCATCATCTACCGGACGTCTGCCGGTTAGCAGCTGATCTACCTTTTGGAATAAACCTTTGAATAATCGCACTGTATTTTTCCTGTTTTATATGATATTAGCATTTAAGATAAAAAATACCCCTCGGAGAAGGGGTATTTACAAGCTGAGTATACCAGAATAGCGCTCATCAGTCAAGATATGCCTATTATAAATATCTTTATAATTACAAATGAGAAACAATAATATCATATGAATTTGTCTGTAAGCGGCATAGAGTTTACACGGTATCCTTCATATGCTAAAATGCATGTGGAATAATTTGATGGGAGAAGAAATTGATACCGCTGCGCGATGATAATCCTTCTAAAACATACCCTGTCATCACATATGGATTAATAGCAGTAAATGTATTGCTTTTTTTGTATAATGGAACAGTTACGGTGCACAGCAGGAACCCGCTTTTAGGATATATGATGGTTCCAAAGGCTGTTATTACAGGAACAAACGAGACAATTATAACGGATGTTGCACCGTGGATAACTATATTTTCGCATATGTTTCTGCATTCCAGTTGGATGCATTTGATTGGGAACATGCTGTATTTGTGGATTTTTGGCAACAATGTAGAAGATACCTTAGGTCATTTTAAATTCTTTGTTTTCTATGTTTTATGCGGACTAGGCGCTGCTATAGCTCAGATATTGCCAAATCCACTGTCTCCAGTTCCAATGCTGGGTGCAAGCGGAGCAATAGCAGGGGTTTTGGGCGCTTATTTTATTCTGTTTCCAAAAGCCAGAGTAATGACGATTGTTATGTATCATATTGTGGCTGTGCCTGCATCGGTTTATTTGGGGTTTTGGTTTCTGTATCAGGCATTCAACTCGTTTGTTATGACAGCCAGCAGGATAGACAGTGGAGGAGTTGCGTTTCAGGCGCATTTGGGCGGATTTATTGCTGGAATAATACTTATCAAACTAATGAAATCGCCTAAAGAAATTGCAAAAATTAGAAATAAGAGTTACTACAGATATAGGTAAACGGAGAGATAAATGTCAACATCAAACACAAAAGGAACTGGTTTTGGGGGCTTAGATAAAATTCTGCTGCTGCTTCTGCTTCCCGGATTGTTTGCTGCAATCTATATGGCAGCAGGAAGGATCCAAATTGAGAACAGCAGCAAGAATGTAGAGCTTACTCTTGATTATAACGAGATACAAAACCTGTCTGCATCAACAGGTGAAGATATCACAGCTATTCTAAGGTCTTTTAAAGCTGAAGGCGTAACAAGTGCAGCTATTAATGAAGACACTGTGGGATCACTTATTGATTTAAATCAAATAAGATACAATGTTCCTTCTGATGCTTCTAAACCTGTTACAACGATAGAGGTTAACGATGCTGAACTTGCAAACAGGATATACAGCGCACTCAGGAAGCGATTGCCGAACAATTGCATTAAACCTCCGAAGATGTCAGGAAAGAATGCCGTGATTGTTGTGAATATGATGCCGGAGTCTCTGAATCAGATTTCACTAGGGATTCCGCTGGACAAGGTTAGGGTTGTTGAGGCGGCTGGATTATCGGTTGTGGGCAGGCTGCTGAACAACTCCATAATCTCCCGCAGGATGATAGATGCATCCTTCAATGAACTGAAACAGTATGGGATTAAGCACATCATATGCGGCGGAGAAGATGTTGTAGGGTTTAAGAAACTCATACCTTATACTGCAGAAAAAATATCTGCAAACAGCATGATATACGGATCAATTGAATTTGCAAAACAGAAGGGTGATGCTGCCTTATGCGCAAAGCTTAAAGGCAATTATGTAAGGGTGCACAGTATATCTGTAACAGAGATGGATAAAATGACTCCATCTACCGCAATTGAGCGATTTGCCCGTGCCGTAAGAGAGCGAAGTATACGAATGTGCTATTTAAGGCTTCCATCCGTATCAGGGGATGATGTGCTGAGTGACAACATGGATTATATTAGGAGCATAAATCAGTCTATTGAAAAAGCCGGATTCAGCGTTGGGGCAGCGAATCCATTCACCAATACTGCAAGACCTTTATGGGCTATGGCACTGATAGTAATCTCTATTGTATCCGGCGGCATATTGCTGCTCAACTCAACAATGAGTTTATCATCTATGGTGAAATATGGACTGCTCATTTTAGGCTCAATTGCCTGTATTGGCATAGCGGCAAAGGCGGAGATTGGATATCAGGGTATGGCTTTGCTTTCGGCTTTGATATTTCCGACTCTTGGCGTAATGACATTTGCCGGTCCATATTTTAACAACCAGTATGAAAATGGACGCGCTCTACTAAAGGCGGTTGGAATATTTATTGGAGCTTCAATGTTTACGCTATACGGTGCAGCTATGATAGTTGGACTTCTTGCTGACCGAAGCTATGTTGTAAAGCTGAATCAGTATGTGGGAATAAAACCATCTGCGATACTTCCAATTATGCTTATAATATTTGCCATGTGCGCCGGATTGCCGATATTCAACAAATCATTTGCAGAGGTGAAAGCCGATGTTTATTCCAACTTAAGAAAGCTTGTATCTCATCCACTTTTTATATGGCATGTGATTGCTGCATTAGGTGCATTAATAGCAATAGCAATGGCAGTGCTGCGAAGCGGAAATGACCCCGGTGTAGGTATATCTTCCTTAGAGCTGAAATTCAGAGCAATTCTTGATGAGCTTCTTGTAGTAAGGCCAAGAACAAAGGAGTTTATGATAGGACATCCTGCATTTATAATAGGTATGGCGCTGCTATTGAGAAAGAATCGCGGATGGGGGCTTCCCCTTGCTGCATTTGGAATGATAGGACAAACG
>JAPXND010000101.1:0-9467 GCA_033808695.1 Armatimonadota bacterium | reverse complement strand
TCATATGTAAGATCAGGATTTGCTTTATCTTCTGGTCTTTCATATATAGGTATTCTAAAATTTTCCTCATCTGCAGCTTCTGCAAAAAGCAATGCAGGAACCAATAACAATACTGCAATAAACACTGTTAAGATTATTAAAGTTCTACCTTTCATTTCTTTTCTCCTTTAACTATCTTTCTTATGTGATTCAATAATGGTCTTACATTTATCCTTTATACATTATTAGAATAAACCTTTTTCTTTGATTTGTCAATACATTTTAAAAAATAATTTAAAATATTTTTATTGATAGTTTTAACAAACAAATTGATATATAAATGAAAAAGTATCAGCTTCACATTTTTGTTTGCAGCTATGCTATAATTTATTATTAATTAAATGGGATTTTGAATATGATAATATCCGGAGATTCTATAGATATTCTAAAATTCAGTAATTTGGCTGAATACAGCGATATAAATCACTTTGTAACAACCAGAAACGGCGGATACAGCAAAAGTCCATACAACACACTAAATCTTGGATTGCATGTAGAAGATGATGCCGATGCAGTAAATCGAAACCGTTTCAGGGTGGCAGCAGAAACTTCTATTCCGCCTGCCTGGTTTGTTGCTGCTAATCAGGTGCATGGCAGCAATGTTGCTGTAATTACAAAGCAGATGCGCGGCAGCGGAGCATCCAGCCATGATTCCGCCATTGCTGCAACAGATGCGATGATTACCAATGAAGAGGATGTATGCCTAATGATATTGACGGCTGATTGTGCACCTATTCTGCTATATGACCCTGTAAGGCGCGCTGCAGGAGCTGTTCATGCCGGGTGGAAGAGCACAGTAAAGCGGATAGCAGTTTTGACAATAAACAGTATGGTGAACAGATTTGGCTGCAATCCGGCTGACATTATTGCAGGCATCGGTCCATCAATCGGACCTTGCTGTTTTACCGTTAATGAAGATGTTCTTTTAGAAATAGAGGGTGCAATTGGCAAAAGCTTCACTGCATATGATGCCAATATTGGAAAGCGCAAAATTGACTTATGGGAGGCGAACAGAGAACAGCTGATTTCTGCCGGGGTTTTAGATAGAAATATAGAGGTATCGAAGATTTGCACATTCTGTAATACTGACACATATTTTTCATACAGGGCAGAAGGTATAACCGGGAGATTTGGAACAGGAATTATGATACTAAATGAAATATGCGCATCATGCACAACAATGCATTGCAGCTGGTGTAATAAAGAATGACGGCAACAGGATTGGTTGATTCTCATCTGCATTTACAGGATTACGAGCCCGGTATTGATATTGGTAGAATTATCAATGAATCTATTAATGCAGGAGTTACACACTTAGTCTGTAACGGAACTGATGAAAATGACTGGATAGAAGTTGAGCGGTTTTCAAACAGATATGAGCAGGTTATTCCCTGCTATGGTCTTCATCCATGGTTTGTTAAATCAGCATCTTGTGAGTGGGCAGATAAACTTGAAGAATTAATAGCCGGAAGTGGTGCGAATATTGGGGAAACAGGGCTGGATCGTTTGCATCAACCATTTGAAAAGGAAAGCCAAGAAGCTGCATTCAGAAAGCAGATTGATATTGGATACAGATACAACAGAGCTGTTATGATTCATTGTGTGCATTCATGGGGGTGGCTGATAGATATTTTAAAAGATACGCCTAATCTTCCGTCTGCTATGCTTTTTCATTCATATGCCGGCTCTGTGGATATGATTAATCAATTGATTGATTATAATGCCTATTTTACATTTTCCGGAAAAGTATTATTCAACAATTTTAAAAAAGCACAAGCTGCATTAAAGCAAGTTCCATTAGACAGGATATTAATAGAGAGCGACTCTCCTAATATGATTCCGCCTGATGAGTATTGCGCTTATGAAGTATTGTTTTCTGACGGATATCGCGGCAATCATCCCGGCAATATTATGAATATATTGAATGGAATTTCCAAATTAATAAATATCCCGGCAGAAAGACTAAAAGAGATTGTATGGGAAAATTCTGCAAGATTTTTTAATCTGACAAATGTATAGAAAGCATTGAATTTATAAATATGAACAACGAACGATTTAAACGAATTGAGCTGATGCTTGGCAAAGAATCATTAGATAAGCTTCAGAGCTCTTATGTGATGGTGGCGGGGCTTGGCGCTGTGGGGTCATATGCAGTAGAGGGGCTTGTGCGTGCAGGCGTAGGAAAGCTAAAATTGATCGATTTTGACCGTATATCGGTAAGCAACATCAACAGGCAGCTGTATGCGCTTGAATCTACAATAGGCATGCAAAAATGTGAGGCTGCAAAAGAAAGAGCGCTGGATATAAATCCCCTGTGCAGTGTGGAAGCAATTAATGGCTTTATTGATACAGAAACTGCGCGTGAGTATATATCGGACGCTCCTGATTTAGTGATTGATGCCATAGATTCGCTTAATCCCAAAATAGAGCTTGTAACAGAGGTGGTGTTAAGCAAAATAAGGCTGATTTCCTGCCTTGGTGCAGCGCTGAGAACAGATCCCTCCAAAATAAAAATCGCAAATCTTGAAGATACCATCGGATGCCCTCTTGGACGCCTGATAAGAAAACGTCTTAGAAAGCGCGGAATACCGATGGATTTTCCATGTGTATACTCAGATGAAACCCTGCCAAATCCGCTTCCAATTGCTTCACCAAATGATGCATTGAGTGATGAGCATACACAAGAGCGCGGACGCATAAGAAACACGTTGGGAAGCCTGCCGACTTTAACCGGCATATTTGGACTTACTGCTGCAAACCTTGCAATAAAGATGCTAATAGATAAATGATAAGATTATTCAGCTATATATGAGCGAGGAGCATTGCAGAATGCACTGAATACCTCAAAGGAAGTATCTCTTGGTATTTCACATCCTGCACTGAGCATATAGCGAGTGCCTTCAGCCATATATGGCAGATGTTTTTGAGTATTTCCGCATATATGAAGCTTCACATAACTTCCAGCGTTATGTATTGCATCTATAACAAGCTTTTCATATGGCAATGCAAACTCCTGATACATAGCCGGTGAAATGATAGATGCAGCGGCATCGCCAGTTCCAATCATATCTGCACCTGCTTCAATCTGTGCAAGGGCAAATTCGATTTCTATATCTGCAACCCATAACAGTATTTCATGCGCCAATGAACTGTCTTCCATGGCAAGCATTCTGTGGGCTTGCCAAGAAGAGCATTCATAAATCTTTCTTTACCGTTCATGATATATAAACCTGCCATAAAATAATTCTATCAGTTAACAGAAAATCAATTATATAGCAGCTGAATCAGCAATTGCCGTTTAGATATTTATGCGTCTTACTCTAACTGCAAATGCCTTTGATGGATTTATTTTTATCATTTGGTTTATGTGATGATCTGATAAACCTTCTTTTTTAAGATGGGGGATAAATTCTGTAAACAGTGTGTCGAAAGAGCGGAATACTCCGCCATCGGGCTCGCCGACATTATACCAGCCTGCATCGTGAGAAAGCATAACCCGGTGGAGCAAACCAAAATCCCGCATCTTTTTTACAAGCTGTAAATGCTGATCGATACTCTGAGGAGACAAGCCATCGTATTCCAGCCAGGCGCCAATACTTCCTGCCCATTTATGCAAGCTAATATCCGGTTCTGCATGTGCATGAACCCAGATAAATGCTGAAGGATGCACACCGGTATCAATCAATTTTTCAATCTGCCTTCTGGCGCCAGCGCCTGTAACTGTATGTGATGCAATAGGAAGCCCGGTACTTAAATGAGTTAATGCTGCTGCTTGCAATAGCTTCATATCGTTATTTGAAGGAACAGGATTAACCCCTATTTTGATAAATCCCGGTTTTATGCCTGTATTTTCAATTCCATTTTTCCATTCAGAGATCCATTTATCTGCTAATTCATCGGCGCTCATATCATTTGCAAATGAAGGAATATATTTATCATCTCCTGCGCCGTATAACCCGGTATTGGTAAGAATGTTCAGTTTGGATTTATCAGACAGCTTCTTAAGCAGCAAAGGATCACGACCCAGAAAATCTGGCGTGCATTCAACCAGGGTGCGGCAGCCATGCTTGTATACATCTTTTAAATATGGAAGAGCTTTTTGGTATACATCATAGGCATTATAGCGGTCTTTGCTGACTTGATCTGCGCCAATGAAATCCACCATAACATGCTCATGGGGGAGAAAGATTCCAGCTTCCGACGGTTTTATAGGTCCATTGACGGTCATTATATATGGAGATTTGGGTTCAGATGATAATTGATTATCCAGTGAGAAGGTCATAATTGCACCTGCTGTTCCAAATAACGATAATTTGAGAAATTTACGACGATTCATTTCCGACGGATTGAACATTAATAGATTCTCCGGAATGCAACTAATCAGATGACTTTGACAAAAACATGTCTGTTACGCGGACCATCAAACTCACAAAAGAATATCCCCTGCCAGGTTCCAAGAAGCAGCGTTCCATTTTCTACAAAAACTGTAACAGAAAATCCCATGAGACTTGCTTTCAAATGAGCATCTGAATTGCCTTCACTATGACGATATGGACCATCGGCAGGTATCATTCCCTTAAGTGTGCTTAGGATATCGGTTACAACATCCGGATCGGCATTCTCATTTATTGTTATTCCTGCAGTTGTGTGGGGCACAAAAACAGTGCAGATCCCATCAACAACCTGAGATGATTCTACAACTTTTTGGATATCGGCTGTGATGTTTACAAACTGACAGCGGGAGGAAGTATGCACGTTAATTCTGTGAGCCTTGTTGTCAATTTGGACTACCGGTATAACAGGCTCTTCCTGTATTTCCATAATATCTGGTTCTGGCTCAGGCTTTGGCTTATCTTTAGGTGAAGCTGCATCACTTGCCAATTTATCGGCAAGTTTATTTCGCTCTCTGCTTATATATACGAGTGAGCAGTAGTTGAATCTGCGAATAAGGTCAACCGCTTCTTCGTATAGCGGCATAATGCCTTCATTTTTCACTCTATACTGACCATTTATCTGTTTCACCATCAGTTCACTGTCTGACTGTATTTCCGCACGAGTGAAACCAAGATCCATAGTTTCTGAAAGAGCGCGTATCAGAGCAGTGTATTCTGCCACATTATTGGTTGTCTCACCGATATATTCGCTTACTTCCTTAAGCACCATCCCAGAGCTGTCTCTAATAACGATTCCGATTCCAGATGGTCCCGGATTCCCTTTTGATGCACCATCTATAGAAATAATTGCCTGTTTCATCACTTCTCCAGATAAAGTATTCTGCTGCAGTTTTCACAAATCTGTATGTCGGTATCTTCTTCAAGCGCCATAATGATATTCTTGAGCAGATAAGTATTGCAAACCGAACATGTATCATTTACAACCTTGCTTACGCTTATGCCTGATAGGCGCGACCGCATAGAATCATATGTAGCCAGCAAAGATTTATCAATTCTCGGCAATACTTCTTCACGTTTTGCAGTAAGATCTTTAATTTTAGCAGCAAGCACAGTAGCTTTTTTGCGTTGAGCTGTTATAAAGGTGTTGTATTCGGATTCATGTTTCTCAAGTAAATCTTTCACAGAATCCAGTTTGGTTTTGTGTTCTTCAATTGAGTCCATCAGCTCTATGATTCGCTCTTCCAGCTTGTCTTTCTGTCTGCCAAGCATGGCAATTTCCTGCTCTATGTTGGCAAGTTCCTTGGCGTTTGTTACTTTGCCGGCATAGAGCTTTTCATTACAGCTTTTTGCCTTGGCTTCTACAGATTTTAGATTCAGGTCACAATCCTGCATCTCTTTAGCAGCATCGCGGAATAGTTTATCTGCTGCGGCATGTTCACGCCTAATAATTCCTATCTTCTGCCTCCTAGCGGCGCCGTTATCAAGTGCGGCTCTTGTTTTTTTAGCGCCGTCTATTTCCGAATCTATTACTTGCAGCTCATACAGTGTTTTGAGCTTTTCATTCATTATATAACCCCCATTATTGCCTAATTCTAACAAAAGGGATATTTAGTGTCAAACGGTTCAATTATAAATCCATAACCTAAGAATTGAGTATGTCATCAATTGATTGCAGCGTTTGCTTATCAAAATCCATGTTATTCAAACATGCTGCATTTTCTTCAATCTGTTTTGGATTGCTTGCACCGATTAATGCCGATGTCACTCTTCCGCCTCTAAGCACCCATGCCAATGACATTTGCGCAAGTGACTGCCCTCTGGATTCTGCAATTTTGTTGAGTTTGGTCAGCTTGGCTACCAACTCCGGTGAAATAGAATCGCGGCTTAGAGCGCCATGCGGGTTAGCAGCACGTGAATCTTCCGGTATGCCATTTAGGTATTTGCTTGTAAGCAATCCCTGTGCAAGCGGGCAGAATGCAATGGAGCCGATTCCCTCTCTATCCAATACATCAGTGAGTCCATCTTCAATCCATCTATTCAGCATGGAGTAAACCGGCTGGTGTATAAGACATGGGGTTCCAAGCGATTTCAGGATTCTTGAAGCTTCTGCGGTTTGGTCTGCAGAATACGATGATATGCCCACATAAAGCGCTTTTCCTTGGCGAACAATGCTGTCCAAGGCGCCCATGGTTTCTTCCAAAGGGGTATCAGGATCTGGTCTGTGCGAATAGAAAATGTCTACATATTCAAGTCCCATTCTCTTGAGAGATTGGTTAAGGCTTGAGATGAGGTATTTTCTTGAACCCCATTCCCCGTATGGACCAGGCCACATATAGTAACCAGCCTTAGTAGAAATAATCAACTCATCTCTGTATGCAGAGAGCTCTTTTTTCAGCACGCGGCCAATGGTTTCTTCAGCTGCACCAGGAGGCGGTCCGTAGTTATTTCCCAGGTCAAAATGTGTAATTCCAAGATCGAATGCTTTGAGAAGCATATTCTTTCCATTTTCATAGCGGTCTACTTCACCGAAGTTGTGCCAGAGCCCAAGCGATATCGCCGGCAGCTTCAGTCCGGATCTGCCGCATCTGTTATACTTCATGGAGTTGTATCTATTATCAGAAGCTAAATATGTCATTTGATTACCTCTTTAGTTATAAAAATGGGGGATAGATTAACTCTATCCCCTATCGGTTTACTTAATCAATTCGCCTGTATTGATGCTGTATACGGCATTTCCTGCACCTGCGGCTTTCATTGTAATTTGCCGGACGGCGACACCAAGCAGTCTATTATCTGTATTGTCAGGTATTACTTCGTTGGGACGCCAGTTTTTCACTCTGAGATTGAGTGTAACTGTATCTGATTTAACAGGCGATATGGTGCTTGTTAAGACACTTGCTCCAGCTTTAGTGAAGCTCATAATCTTTTTGTTGCCGAAATATAATCCTGCATTTGCCATAAGAGCCTGCTGAGGTACAGCAACATCTACTGTGATTTTGTATGCTTTGTTTGGAACAACAGGAAGGGTGATCTGCGCTTTATCAGCAGACCATCGTTTTGTTCCAATCTGGGGTGTCCATTCCAAGGCAGGTTCACGACCAGACCAGCCTTTAAGGTAACGGCTGTCTCCCTCAACACCAAATGTAAGTTTGTAGTTATACTTCGCATCAGCAGTAAGCACAAGGTCATCAACTGTATTCCCTATTGAAATCAGCTTTTTGCCAATGGAGTTATGGATTACCATATCTTCTGCTGTTTGATTTCCCATTATTATAGCTGATTTGACTTTTGGTCCAACTTTCACATGGTTAGTTCCATTCGCAAATGTATTGCCCTGGAGTATTACTCTACCAGCATCAACCTGTAAGGCTGGAGCGCCGGTATTTTGAACATCCCAGCTTACAAAGTTGCAGGCATTGGCAGTAAACTGTCCATCTGGTGCGTTCATTAATACACATCGATTGATGGGTCCCCAGAATGAGCAGTTGTTCAGGCTGACTTTTCCAGCTGTTTTTGGACCTATTTCACAGGTAACTGCATCTAAGCTGCTCCATCTGCCTACGAATTCACCGTTTGTTATGAGCAATCCCGGCCCCTGTGCCTGTTCTACCAAGAGAGCGCGTTCGCAGGAATCAGCTCCAAGACCAACGAAATTACCGTTGCATCCGCCGCTTTCATATTCAGAGAACTTATATCCCACACCATAGCCAAAACAGAATGTATTTAATACATATTGCCAGTCTGTTCTTGCAAACTCAAATGCAACTCCATTTAGATTAATCCATTTGCAGTATGGGTCATCTGGTTTATATACTATTCCAAATGGCCAGAAGTGGATGTTTTCTATTTTACCAATGTCATAGCACTGATCAACAAATATTCCGCGTTTAATAGGATATCCTTGAACATTTCTTATAAGGAATCTTGCTGATCTTACAAAATGAATACCTTCATACGGATTGAGAAGTGCGCAGTCTATAACAGCGCCATTATCTGTATTTGGGCTTCCTGCAATACATGGAGGATAAGGTACAGGCGGAATGATAGACTGTTTGCTTTCTGGATATGTGATGATGAATCCAGCTATTGTTGCTGATGAATCGAGAGAAACAAACGGTTTTCCATCTACCGATCCTCTTCCTGCATATGCAAGCAGAACAGAACCCTTCATTTCCTCAGGATTAGGGGTATGTGTTAATGGAGCGCTTCTATATGTGCCTTGAAGTGTAACTCCGAATGGGATAAACAGATTGCCATTGATTCTAAATTTTCCGGCGGGAACATTAACAATTCCTCCGCCTGCTTTTCCAGCATCATCCAGCGCTTGCTGGATGATTGCAGTGCAATCCATTACGCCATCGCCTTTTGCACCAAGTGTTTCTACATTCCATTCTGCGGAGAGACATGCTGTTCCGCATACTAAAAGTGCAGATACAATAGTGATGAGATTTATCGGTTTCATATTTCCTCCTTTGAATCATCCGGATTTAGTGATCCTATGAAGGTATATTAACCAAAAAGACGCATATTACCTTTAATTTATATAGAATTTGATGATAAATCGCTTAAGAATGTGTTATTCCATTATTTTCAAGACTGTGATTATGGCTTTCAAGAAAACCAGGGATGTAGTAGCTTAAGAACTCTTCTATGTCTTCCTCACTGCCTATTCGCGATATCTCTTTTGCTCTTTCAAGCATTTCTCCTACTCTATCTACAAATTCAAAGTTCTTTCTATACACTATTGACAGCTTCTCATATTCTGTCTCTTTTACTTCACATTCTTCCGTTGCAAGTATCTCATGCAGCTTCTCTCCAGGACGTATACCTGTATATGTTATCGCTATGTCTACATCAGGCTCTAATCCACTAAGCCTTATCATGTCTTTTGCCAAATCTACTATCTTTACAGGTTCTCCCATATCCAGCAGATAAAGATCTCCGCTGCGCCCTACTGAGCCTGATAACATGACTAATTGCGCTGCTTCCGGTATTGTCATAAAGTATCTTGTCATTTCGGGATGCGTTACTGTT
>JAPXND010000100.1:715-9655 GCA_033808695.1 Armatimonadota bacterium | reverse complement strand
TACCGACTATGTGCTTGACGGCGACACAGTAGTCCGAGAGATGCGGGATACCAACAATGATGGTGTGCTGGACCCGATAGCCACCTACTTCAACGGGATGTATAAGTTAGACAACACCACCGGCGCCATCCGCTGGTACATCTATGATGGACTTGGTTCCGTGCTGGCGGAAGTCGACCCGAGCGGAGTTGTAACCGCCGGGCGTAAGTATGACGTGTATGGACTGGTTCGCACTGGTCAGGCGGGCATCAGTGAACACAAGTTCGTCGGCAAGCTGGGACACATGAGCGAGGACGAGACGGGTTTGATTTACATGAGAGCCCGGTACATGGACCCGGTCCTTGGCAAGTTTATTAGTGAAGACCCGGCGTATAATGGGCAAAACTGGTCTGAAGAGTGGGATAGATTCATGATCTTAGTGAGTGATATGTAATGAATAATGAATGAGATAAGAGTGGTAGAATATGATAGAGTAATAGTTTTTATTGTTATACTGATTATCAGATAATACCACTCTTGTTTCTAGATTAAATAGACAACAAATAATATATACATTAATTATATAACAGCAATTATTTGAGTGTGTTTTATGTTTGTTTTATTAATCTAAGGGCAAAAAGGCATAAACAATGAAAAATTTACATAAAAAATTTAGAAATATTTATTCAATATTATTTATATTATTATTGGTAATTGATATTTTAACATATATTGTTTCAGGTACAGGCAGTATACTTAATACATTAACTAACAAAACATTATATACATTAGTAATAATGCTTGTAATTAATAGTTTCATTATTCTATTTTATTATATATTATCACAAATAATATGTATGAATAGTATGGTAAATAATATTTATTCATACATACTGCCTCTTATTATTTTGCCCGCTATATATGTGATGATTTACTATCATATAAAAGGACTAAATATACATGATGGGAAACAAATAATAAATCAAAATGTAGATTATATAAGTATAAAACTAGTAACACTGGGGCTGTTAAATTCTCTTCTAAAATGGCATCAAATCTGTGATTCAAGACCAGATTTGGGTGATAAGTGAAATACATAAATAATTACAATTACATATATTATCCCATCAGTACCGTAACCGCCGGGCGCAAGTATGACGTGTATGGACTGGTTCGCACTGGTCAGGCGGGTATCAGCAGCCATAGCGTTTGATGGTGCCCTAATAGATTTTGCGGCAGGAGTAGCAGCAATTGCAGTAGTAATACTTACAGTTGCAGCGGTAATTACAGTAATTCTAGCCATGTATGATGATATAGGAGACATGAATAATCTTTTGGAATAGACTTATTAAATATATTAATATAGAGAATTATTATGTGTAATTTTACCAAGGAATTACAGATTGTGTTGATTATCGCTGTAGCATTTACGATAGCTGCCATCGTATTTATATGTCTTGCATTATTCAGTGATTCGTTGTTTCATTATGTTATGGCTATGTTATGGTTTATTACTGCCATAGGGCAATGGATAATTCTGGCATATCGATCGCGCAAACAAAAGTAAAAAATTATGGTATAAGATAGAATTATACTTGGATAATGCTATTTATAGATACTATTTTTTCGCCAGCGCAACAACACCACCGGTGCCATCCGCTGGTACATCTATGATGGACTTGGTTCCGTGCTGGCGGAAGTTGACCCGAGCGGAGTTGTAACCGCTGGGCGCAAGTATGATGTGTATAGACTAGTTCGCACTGGTCAGGCGGGTATCAGCAAGCATAAGTTCGTCGGTAAGCTGGGGCACATGAACGAGGACGAGACGGGTCTGATTTACATGAGAGCCCGGTATATGGACCCGGTCCTTGGCAAGTTCACCAGCGAGGACCCGGCGAAGGATGGCGGGAATTGGTATGTGTATTGTGATAATAATCCAGTAGATAAGTTAGATTCAAATGGAAAAAAGATAATTCGGATTGGTGATTTCTGGATAAGATGGGATGAACCCTGGGGAAATGTACCAAAGCATGTCCATTGGGGTAGAGGGAATGTAGAATTAGGATCTGCATTTGTGGATGGCTCTATTCATCACAAAAACAAATTAATTGAATATCCATCACGTAGTGAAATGGAAAAACTAAAAAAACAGGTATAAAAATCAGGGCTGCCAGTGCTGCATATGATTCAATCACAGCAGCTATGCAGAACAATCCATTATTTGTTATAGCATTGTTTCTTGATATAGCAGGTGAATTTGATATTGCAGATAGCTTCTATAGAGCAGCTGGAGCAACGCAGGAATATATAGGGGGCTGATTATAAATGGATAGTAACAGTATGGTTCTAATTCCATCGGGTGTGTTTTTAATGGGAATAGATGAATTAGACATATATGTTGAAAAGGGGCAGGAGAAATATGGTGATGTATACAAGCATAGTCATCCAATGCAGGAAATATATCTTGATGCGTTCTACATCAGCAAATTTTGTGTTACTAATGCTGAGTATCGACAATTTGTTCTTGAAACTGATTACAGAGCTCCGTTTGTATGTAACTGGTCACCAATGTTTGGATTAGCAGTAGATGGCTGGAATCCGATAGATAAAGTATATCCGAAAGGACATGATGAATTACCGGTTGTAAATGTGAGTTGGTATGATGCCCTTGCATATTGCGATTGGGCTGGATTTCGACTTCCTACAGAAGCAGAATGGGAGAAAGCGGCAAGAGGGGTTGATGGTAGACGATTTCCTTGGGGTAATGAGTATAAAGAAGATTATTATTCGCACACCTCACCCTTTAATTATGAAACACGAAAGCCAAACCCGAAATATTCTAGGTTTCCGCCAAAGGTAAATTCTTTAAAGGAAGGTATAAGTCCGTATGGATGTTATCAGATGTTTGGCAGCATAGATGAATGGTGCGCAGATTGGTGGAACCCTGACTTTTACAAATGGATGCCAAAAACGAATCCAGTTGCTCCAAAGGAAATCTTTGTTTATGAAGGTCGGTATGATGACCAAGTAAGAAAAGTAGCCTATAAAGTATTGAGGGGTTCAGATATATATATGCATATTGGCTATCGTGAATACCAAATGCCATGGGATGCTTGTGGCACCGGTTTTAGATGTGCATTATCCATAGAAAAATCTTGACCCTATAAGCCACCTACTCCAATGGGATGTATAATATAAATTACCAAAAACGAAAAATTTATAAATAATTGGAAACAATATTATGAAATAATTAATAGCAGCCGGTATTATCATTATCCTAATATCAATTAGTATAATAATTACAAATGCAATGCATATTAACATTAGAAATCAGATTTATATATATATCATAGATTTATCAATAGTTGGCACAATTTGTTTGGGGTTTTTGCATTTATATGCAACAAAAAACAAAAATAATACTCATATAATATAGCTGATTTACTGTTATAGGGTGATCTTGTTCAGCTATATTTCACCCGAATCTGTATGAAGAAGCCTATCATTATCAGTATCATTTTTAAGGTTTTGATTTAATATGAAAGCATTATGCAAGGAAACAGCATATATAGAACTTTACTTTATTTATTAACAGGAATATCAATATTTGTTTTATCATTATAGAGGACATATTATGATAAGATATTGCAAATATATAATTATATCAATAATAGTAATTGCTGCTTATTTTTTCATTTGCGGTAATGAAATATATAATCAAATAACAAATAATAATACCATTGATGATTTGTTTAATATTTTAATATTCACTCTTATTACTACATCCTTTGCAGGTGGAATCTTTTACACAATATTGGCAATGAAAAACAATAATATGGTTATAAAATGCTATCATATTATAACCACATTAGCTATATATGGCATTATAGTAATTCTGTTGTATCATTTCAAAGAACATATGTTAAATTTCAAATTATTTTTAACATATGAAGAATATGATAAAGAAAAGGTAGAGTTATATTATTTTTATAGAGCATCATTAGCAGTATCGTTAGCTGTAATATATTTGTATATGAAATATTTAAAATTCATGAGGGGTATTAGTGAAAACAAAAAGGTAGAATAATACTTAATGATATAAATTATCAACATGTACAAGTTCGTTGGCAAGCTCCCAGAAAAAGCAGAAAAAGCCTTTGCAGACGCAATGAAAATAGTTAGCGACCGACAATCGACTCGTATGAAAGAAGCGTCAAGATGTGGTCCGGAGTGTTTATCTGAGCTATTAAAGCGCAGAGGTGAAAATGTAGATGTTGCAACTCTTGCACAACAAATGAAAAGTGATGAAATGGGTACAACACTTCAAAATCTTGCAGATACAGCAAAAAAGTATGGGTTTAAACCAAAGGGGTTAGATCTTACACAAAATGGACTTGTAAAGCAGCCATTTCCGCTTATTGCACTAGTTGCTCCAAGTCACTATGTTATTGTTGAAAAAGCTACCTCAGACAAAGTTACTGTTTGGGATTCTAATATGATAAAAGCCGGTAAGCCAGCCGTTCAAACATTGAATGTAGATGAATGGAGTAAAATATGGAAAGGTGTAGCGCTTATACTATCGGAAGACAAAACTGATTAATGATACTTATCAAGCCGATTAAATGTTGAAATGAGTATGTGAAAACAAGCGGGAGGTTTTGCCTATTCTATATTAAATTGAACCCGCACCCTTATCGTGGATTCTACCGGAACACCGTCACGCAGAGCCGGCTCATATTCCCACTTCTTAACCGTCTGTTCTGCAGCTCGGTCTAATCTCCTATCTCCTGCGCTGTCAACTACTTTTGCTTGAGATATTTTGCCGTTTTTGCCTACTGTTATCAACATTACAACTGTACCTTCTACACCGTCATCCTTTGCGTCAGATGGATATGCCGGTTTGGTTTGGCGTATCATACGAGGTCCCTTGGTTTCTCCTTTGGGCTTAGGCTCCTCTTTTGGAGGAGGTGGAGTAACTGGTGCAGGAGGGGGCGGCGCCGGAGCTGCCTTAGGAGGTGCAGCAGCGCTTGTTCCTGTATTGCCCGAACTACTTCCAGCCTTTGGGCTCAATCCTGTCCCTGAACCTGTTCCACTTCCACTACCGCTTCCGCTGCCAGGACCAACACCGGTGCCAGCGCCTGTTCCTATTCCTCCGCCTGTGCCTCCACCGGAGCCTACTCCGCCGCCATAACCAAATCCAACATAAGATCCCGGACCAGTTGCTGTGGTTCCTCCGCCTCCGCCGCCACCCGATGATTGACCATGTCGTCTTACAGGGATATGCGGTCTTGACAATGCTGCTGCGGGTGATGATGTGTTCATTCCGCCCGGCTTGTATGCTGCGGCTGGTTTTGTCGGTATTTGTTTGTGCGCTGGCGCCGATTTTGAGATTGCTGCTTTTGGTATAGGTTTTCTAACTATATTTTTTACAGGAACAGGTATGAATTTTTGAGGCTTTGCTTTTTCGATTACTGGTTTTGGCAGCGCTGTTGGTTTTTTTACTGGCTGCTGATTTGCTGCAGCTTTTACAGGTTTGTTGTCATTTTCAAGCTCTACAGCAATTGTGTAGTTAAATTGTGATTGCTGCACGGTGAATAATTTTAACGCCGATGCAAACAACAAACTATTTATTAACACAGATAATCCAAATGCCGTAAGACATTTGTTTTTTTTAAAGCTGCTGCTGTTCATCATCAATCTTTCGCATATCTACAGATGCAGCTATCATTAACTTAGAAAAACCCGCACTCTGAGCCATTGTCAATGCATCTACCACTTTTCCATGGCTTGCACGATGGTCCCCCTGAATAGTTATTCTTGCATCTGTTCCATATTTGCTGGCATAATTCTGAAGTTTTAACGCAAGGTCGTGGGATGATACAGCTGTACCTTCCCAGAGAAAATCGCCTTCTTTGCTTACACCTATAACCAAATCTTTTTTAATATTTCCGCCTGCCTGTGCAGTAGATGATGTTGGAAGCTGTATATGCATTCCGGCGCTTTTTATAAATGTTGCTGTAACCATAAATATAATAAGCAGCACAAGCGCTACATCAACAAGCGGAACTATGTTGATATCTACTCTTGGAGATTCAATCTTTTTGCCAGATCTGTATAAGCTCATTTTACTCTCTTTTCAGATATCTGTTCGGTTACATAATCTTCCCAGTCAGAAACTCTGTGTGAAATCGCAGATGATATAAGATGATGAGCTGCAACAGCAGGTATGGCAACTGCAAGTCCAATTGCGGTTGCAACAAGTGCAGTAGAAATTCCGCCTGCAACTATAGATGGACTCATGTTATTATGCGCCTGTATAGATTGGAATGCTTGTATAATGCCAATTACCGTGCCAAGCAGACCCATATATGGTGCGGTGCTTCCTATCACTCCAAGCAATGGAAGCTGTCTTTCAAGCTTCTGACGTTGAATAGTAATCTCTGAATCAATTGCAGGCAAAAGAATGTCAGCCGGTGAATCTATGTGTTTTGTTAATCTATCGTTTATATGGTAAAGAGCTGATTCACTGAATGATTTATCCTTTACAAACTTGCGGTCTGTAAAAGCGCTTTTTCGTATTGTAAGTATACAATCTATAATAATTGCCCATGATATTACTGATGCAGCCATTAATATAAATATTACTGGATCTTTTAACAAATGCTGATATGGCACTAATTTTCCTCCAAAGTCAAGTGTTATATAATTATATACATCTATGCTGTGTTACTGCAAAAAAATGATGCCGGTCCGCTCGGGGGTTGAGTGAACCGGCATCTTGGAGAATTACACTACCAGGAGGATTTTACACCTAGTTCAAAACTTCTTTCTTCTGCCGGATATCCTGCAACTTCATCATACTTCTTATCTGTAATATTTCGTATCATTAAGTATGGAGTGATATTATTATTCGCTTTAAGACTTGCATAAAAGTCAAATACAGTATATGACGGTGATTTTACCATACCATACATTCTATTTCCAACATATTTTCCAGTAAGAGCAAGATTCACATTATTCAATTGCTTAGTTAATGTTATTCCAGCTTTATTATAGGGAATTCCGCCTATTCGCGAATCATTTGCCAAATTTAATGCATCTGTATATGTGTATGATACATTTATGTCTGTTGTATCATCAATAGCTCTTGTCCAGTTAAATTCAAAGCCGTTCTGTTTTGTGCGTTCAAGATTTTCAAAAGTGCCGGCAAAAAATATAGGGTCAACTATTATAAATGCTATCTGATCCTTTATTTTTCCTTTAAATAGGGCGAAATCAAACGTATCCATACCATATTTTGTATTTATTCCTACCTCATACTGTCGAGACTTCTCAGGCTTTAGATTAGGGTTTCCAACCGAACCAAAGTTATTATAATACAGCTCAACAAGGCTTGGGGCTCTGAATCCTTCTGAGTAAGATGCTCGGAGTCTGCTGTTTGAATTTAACTCATAGGATAATCCTAATCGTGGTGTAATTCTGTTCCCTGCCGTAGAGTGATCATCGAATCTTATACCTGCTACCAGATCCGTCTTTTCTCCTATCGGCAGGCGGTCTTGTACAAAAAACGCCTTGTTGGTGATTTTTTTGTCCTGCACTACAACCTTATTTTCTATATCTTCATAATTTTCACTTCTTAATTCAGTGCCAAAGATTAAATTATTTACTCCATAATCCTTACTGTAAGTCAGTTCCAGTGCATTGGTATTACCGGTTATCAGTGTATCCATAAACCAATCAGGATTCAATTGCGTAAGTGATTGTTTAATCTTATACCCGCGAATTTCAAACTCACCGTCATTAATATCTCGTTTTGCACTAAGCTCTATGCCTTTTCTTTTCCACCACTGATGGTCACTTAGTGATGGAAATGTGATAGAGCCCGGCAGTCCAAGTGAATCATTATATGTGTTTCCGCTAAGAGACAGCGCCCAGCCTTTTACATCTGGGAATTCAATTGAACCTGATAAATCAGTTGCAGAAAATTCACTATTGGGGCGTGAACCGTTATATTTTGGAAATGATGCAGAGAAACTATAATTTGAATTCTTAGCTATACCTCTTACAGCAACTGATCTGGCTGCTCTGCCATTTGAACCAAATCCAAGCGTTGCATCACCAGCATTGGCTGTCGGTTTTTTTGTAATTATGTTGATGACGCCGCCTATTGCCTCTGAACCATATAGACTGGATACTGGCCCGCGGATTACTTCAATACGGCTGATATTATCGGTTGGTATTTTAGATAAATCAGTGTTGCTGCCAAATGCAGAACTTGTTAAACGCCTTCCATCAATTAATACTAACGTTTGTGCAGAGGATGCCCCTCTCAATTTTGCGTTGGCAAGTGAACCAAGCTCTCCGTTTTGAGCAATAGATACTCCCGGAACGTTTTTAAGCGCATCTGCAACTGTTTGCGCGCCTTTTTCTTTAATCTCCTTGGCTGTTACAACAGTAGCTGATGATATTGATTCTGATACTGGCTGTGGCGTTCGCTCTGCCGTGATGATCAAGGTTACTTCATCATCCACCTCCAACATAGAATCCTGCGCATATACTGCTGCACATGCAAATGTGAAGAACAATAAAAACGCGCCCCATTTACATAACTTTAACATTACCTTTTTACTCCTTTTCGTTCTCTTGTTTTATTAAGCTGTATCAGCTTTATTAATATTGTTTTTATCTGAACCTTGAGTCATCAGTGTTAAAGCATATATCCACGATGACAGTCTGTTAAGATACACGATGATTGTGGGATTGGATATACCATCAAGGTGTTGAAGTGCAACTGCTCCGCGCTCGGCTCTTCTTACAATGGTGCGTGCAAGATGCAGATGTGCATCTAACATAGAATTGCCTGGATTGCTGAATGTATTTTGTTTACCAACAATCTCGTTCCATTCATCAAGATCTTTTTCAAGAGCCTTGATATGATCTTGATTGATAAACATATTGTCG
>JAPXND010000100.1:0-705 GCA_033808695.1 Armatimonadota bacterium | reverse complement strand
TCGCATCCTTCTTTTGGAACAATTGCAATTTCCGCCATTAGCATACGCATGTCGGTTTGAATGCGTTCAATAACGGGAGTCCAGCTAGTGCCGGTTAGAGATGCTCGTGCAAACCCAAGATGAGCCTGCGCCTCATCAAGCGCACCGAGTATTTCAAGACGCAGATCGTCTTTGGGGAGCGTTTTACCGCCTATAACTCTTGTGTAGCCTGTATCGCCTTTGCCTGTATACAGCATATAATCGACCCTCCTTGTGGTACGGAGAGCCGAATATGCACTAGCAACAACACCCCTGCCACTATATGGCAGGGGTGCAGAAAGGGCATATATACAGTATCCCGGACCACATTTCCCGCGAAGTGGTGTCGTTTTCCAAACAGGTCCGGTCTCCTGACTTCTGCGTCATCCTCTATATACGTCTTCCCACACAATTTATTAATGCAGTGACATTGTGTATATGTTGTCGGCAGTTACAGTTGCGGGGCAGTGGCGGATTTTCACCGTCTTCCCAAAATATACCTGTTTGACTGATATGTAATTATATTAAACATACTTATTCTACACGCAGATATAATTAATGTCAATAGGTAAAAATGTACATTAAACAAAGATAGGTTACACAATGAAGGAGGGAAAAGAGCGGGAAAAGGTTAACCAAAATGAAAGGTGAAGTTCGCCAACAAAACCAATCAAGGAGGAACCAAAC
>JAPXND010000099.1:0-9748 GCA_033808695.1 Armatimonadota bacterium | reverse complement strand
GTGCACATAAGAAGCAATATGAATGATATTACAAATTTTGATCTCATTGTTGTAGGCTTTCGTTGTTTGTATTAATTAAAGCAGCCTTAAAGTTATTTGCAGCCATATCAGAAAACAAGTCTGTGCTTGAATAGATCAAATGTTCCTGCATATAATACGCTGAATTATCTGAAGCTATCGAAACTGAATTGTCTGCCGGCTTATTGAATATTGATATAAGCATCATGAATACCAAAATTACTGCTGCAGCGCAAAGCGACCATCGCAGCTTGCTGGTATTCAGCAAATCAGTCAGTCTTTGTAAGAAAGATACAGGCTTTCTATCTGCAGTTATTATGCTGTGGATATTACTCCACATTGTATCAGATGGTTCCATTTCCGGCAGGTTTTCAACAAGCAGCATTACAGATTTGAGTTTTTCAAATTCAGCTGCACAGGATTCACATTCTGCCAGGTGAGATTCCATATCTTTTTTTGTTTCGGCGGATAATAAATCAACCGAATAATCTGCTATTAAATTTTTCGCTTTGTTGCAGTCCATTTAGTTTAAACCTTTTTATACAATGCTGCTTAACTTTCTTTTTAGATTATCTCTTGCACGGGCAAGTCTGGATTTTACGGTGCCTACAGGCAGGTTAAGTGCAGCTGCAATATTTTCTACATCCTGTCCATCAATATGATGAAGTATAATTACTTCCTTATGCTGTTGAGAGAGAGATGATATTGCTTTTTCAACAATCTTGCTCGTCTCTTTACTTTCAAGGATATTATGCGGATTTGGTGAAGTATCTTCTATCTGACGTTCAATATCACCATTGTCCATATTAATAGCCGCATCATATGAATCTGTTTTAACTGTCCTTTTCTTCTTTCGGAAGAAATCTCTGGTTATATTTATAGCTACAGTTCTTATCCATGCTGCAAAAGATGCATCTGTGCGAATAGTATTTATCGAATTATACACACGGATGAACACTTCTTGTGTAAGATCATTGGCGTCCTGTTCGTTATCTACCATTCGATATATCAAATTATAAATACGCTTTTGATATCTGTTGAAGAGCTCCTCAAATGCATCAATATCACCAGCTTTGATTCTTTCCACAAGGGCCATATCAACATTTTTTGTGATATCAACTGACAATTTATTGGCTCCTCATAAAATTTATACGACAGTGCGTATGTTGGGTTCCGTGTTTTATTAATCCAAAGGATAATTAATTTTGCTGTGAGCGCTATATACGCTGCGCTGCATAATGGAAATCTTCGGTGCATGCATGAGCCAACAGCTCTTATATGCTCATCATATGCACCGGCAATGAATTTTTAGTCTGCTGTAAAGTATACGCCAATGTTGTTGCCAACAGTTCGCTCTGTTGAACCATTTTCGGTAGGTTTTGATGTTCCAAGGGCGAGATTCAACAATACAGCTTTGTCTTTACCCTTCTTGTCCGGATCCCACCATGCCATATTGGTAGACCCTCCGCCATCAAGGTTGATTCCGTTATATGCACCGAAGTATTTAAGCCAGGTTCCAATCTCTTGTTCGGTAGCGCCGGTGCTTTTTTCCTGACGTCCGTCTATTGTCATAAAGTATACATATCTTGAGCCTTTATCAATTCCTACAGCTGTTCTTGGGTGAAGATCAGATCCTCCCGATATCAGCAAACCCTTATTCAATACAAACCCAGATCCGCTTACTGCATTTGCTATATTGCTTATGTCAGAATCGGGCTGAAGAGCTGTAAGCCTGACATTTCCATTCTTATATACAACAAACGAAGGATTGCCATTTGATGGTGATACCAGCCTTCCCTCAGAAACAGCAAGTCCAACCAGATTAGCAGGAAGCTGTTGATTCCATGGTGCAGGCCAGGGAGTAAAAAAGTCTGCATTTATTGCAATTACAAGTTTCTTGTCAGTATTCTGTGATTCTCTGATAAAGTCACGGGTGGATTTTCGAATGGTTTCAGACTCATTATTAACCCATGATTCATGCGGCGGAGTGGTGTAAAATCTTAGCCCTTTTACATAAGTGTCTATCTGCAGGCAGCTTACATTGAGTATCCTTGGAACAGCAACTTTTACATTAGCATACTTGATGCCCGGATACAGCTGCTTTGAATCATCCCAGTTGTATCCACTGGTTTGGGCAAATGCAGCAGATATGGTTAATATGCAGAAAACAACTGCCAAAAACAATCTTTTTGCAATAGCTGCCTCATTATTAGTTCGTTGATATAATTTCATAATCTCTCCTTTTTAATTATTATATAAATGAAGTATATCACATAAAATCAATGGCAGTCTATCAGCGGAACTATTCTGCACATATGTGGAAGGCATCTATCAGCAAACAGCCGCGGTTAAAAAGAAAGCTCCCTTTACGCTTATATAAAGGGAGCCTTTTTGGATTTTGCAATAAGGCGCTATTCTCTATCCAGCGATTGTTTTAAGCCAATCACCAGCCATTTTCCGCCAACAATTACAAATCCAAGCAGTGCGCCAAGACTTGCATATAACCAAGGGCTTCTTCCGTTTGGCCTAAGCGGTTTAACCGGTGAGTCCAGAATAACGAATTGCGGACCTCTGCTTTTTGCAATTAGCTGTGCCTTTACGTACTCTGAGCGAACAAGACTCAGGCGAGACCGTTCATCTCTAAGATTCATGGTGAGCAAGCCGAATTCCGCCTGGGCTTTTGGCAGTGATTCAAGTTCTTTTCTAATTTTAGAAAGAGAGTTTTCCAGCTCTGCCACTTTAGCTTTGGCAGTGGTATTAGAAACGATATTTTGGCTTATATATGGTGATGAGCCTGCGTGCAATGCATTTGACTGCCTGCTGATCTCTTTTTTAAGACTTTCTCTATCTACTTCAAGCTGCCTTTTTGCCATAACTACTTCGGGCTGCTTATCTGTATACTTTTGGCGTAAAGTTTTTAGATTTCGTTCATCTTCTGCAACCTTATAATAGAGTATGGAAAGCAGAGTTTTTTCGCTGTTTGAAGGATCTTGCCCCATTTTTATCATTTTGTCATTGAGATGCTTGCTTGTGCTCTCATGGCTGTCTGTTACTGCCAGTTCGGCTTTTGCAGTGATTAATGCTTCGTGTATATTTGTGTATGTTTGAGTCAGCGACTGTGCCTGTGCGTCTGGAGATGCTCCTCCAATCGATTTCTGATAATCGACAAGGGCTTTCTGTGCTTCATCACAATCACGTTCGGCTTTTTTTAGGCTTTTTTCAAGAAACTGCAAATTTTTTCCTGCTGGGTCAAGACTTAGCTGTTCAATTGAGTCAGTCAATATATTCAACGCTGCTGAAGCTATATCTTTTGCGCGTTCTGGAGATGTATCTGTATATATTATTCGTAAATCGCCGCTTGGACCGGCAATGCATTTAAGATCTTCCTGCAGACGCATAACAGCTCTCTCGTAGGAAGTATGCCATACATTAAGCAGATTAAATCTGTTTATGATTTCATCGGTTGTTTTGCGGCTTTTTACAATCATACCGGCAGTTGCAGGACTTGTACCTGGCTGCGGTACGTTCAATACTCCCTGCATCAATTCCAATGAAGGCTGGTCTGATCCGCCTCCACTTGGTGTTATTCCGGTATTTTCACCGGATACTCCGCCGCCCCAACCGGGTATATTTCCTACTTGGCTTGTTGCACCCGGGAATAGCAGCGCTGCCGATGATGAATAGCTTCTTGGTATTATAAACCGAATTGCAGCGCCTATTATTGCAAATACTACAATTGCGATGAGTGTTTCATATATTGCTCTTTTTTGCTGAGGACTCAACATTGTATAACCTCCTTATCTGGACTTTCATGAGTTTTAATCAAGTCCTCTGATGATTAGAGCCGTTCCGAGTATACCGGACATAATTTCTCCTAATGATTTCTTTCTCGGCGGCTGAATGATTCTATATTTGGATGCTACAACTATAACATCTCCGCGATCTATATGTTTGGTTTTGTTGAATGGCTGTACCGTGCCAGAGACTTTTATAACTACTGCTTTATCAAAATCAGCATCCGGAGCTCCTCCGCCGGCTCTCTGCAGATAGTCTTTAGGTGAAAGTCCGTCCTGGTAGAATACCGGGCCAGGTGATTGAACCGCACCCAGTACCTGAACTACATCACTCTTCCTTGGAACCTCTACAATATCGCCGTCAGCAAGTTTTACATTGCCAAGCCGTTCAATATATGAGTCCCTATCTTCAAGATCAAATGCTATCCGCTTTCCGGTTGGCATTGCATTAAGGCGTCTTGGAGAAACAAGCAGCACTTTTGTATCGTTAACCTGACCTACAGCGCCCATCATTGGAGTTTGAGGACTGCCCATATCTATAACATCAACACCTGTGCCTGTTGGGTCTGCA
This sequence comes from Armatimonadota bacterium, assembly GCA_033808695.1. Lineage (GTDB taxonomy): Bacteria > Armatimonadota > UBA5829 > DTJY01 > DTJY01 > JAPXND01. The sequence continues at coordinate 5,365 of JAPXND010000099.1, read as the reverse complement.
GCATCCTTTATAGGAGGCAGCAGCTGATCCATAGTATCAAGCACTGTTTTTATCTGTTCACTTGTTGCAAGCGAGAGCATCTGTTCTTTCTTTCTTGTCAGGGATATTCCAAAAGGATCGGCATTTTCCTGAAATCCTCCTGCACGTTTCAGCAGGGATTCAAGCGTTTCTCCTTCGTAAAGAAGCGCATAGGTTCCGGGTTGAACAAACTGTCCCTTTAGCTCAACACTCCATGGCCGAGCAATTCTATCTCCGCGTTTGGGTATAGAAACTAAGGTTCCGGGTGCAATAATATCGTTTTTGTGTGCACCATCGGTTACATCCAACAGAGAGTATGTTTCAACCGATGCTTTTTTATTTGACGATAAAATCGGCACCGAAACTTCTATGGTGCCGGCAGCCGTATCAGTAACGCCGCCTGCTTGAAGAAGAAGGTCGTATAGCGTAAGTCCTTCGTATGCTTTATACTCACCAGGCCGCTGAACTTCGCCCAATATGCTTACTTTGTCCAGCTTATAGTTTACGTCCTGCTGCTTATATATAACAAGCCGATCTTCGTCTTGAAGGGTGATATCGTCATCAGCAGCATGACTGAGCGCTGACAATGGAGATATGCGTATTATCTTATAATCATTTGGACCTGTGCGGCGATAGATATGCGCTGCATCTGTAGATGCATCTTTTAGTATTCCACCGGCTGCAAATATCAAGTCGCTTACTTTCATATTGTCCGCCTTGCGGAATGTAGATGGATGTTTTACTGCTCCTTCAATGGTTACAACCGGAGTAAATGATTTTTCATCCATATTATAAATAACAAGTTCGTCCTGATCCTTCAATTCAATATCTTCCGCTTTGCCGTCTAGGATATTCAGCAATGGTACTGGAATAACAACAGGTGTTCCATCTTTAAGGATACGCAGAATGTCTGCTCTGTCGGAATAGGTGCCTTTACGCAGTTTAGCTTCATTCACTAAAGCCTTAACAGTTGGTGTACGGCTTATTGCATAGTCGCCCGGAAATGCAACCTGTCCGCGGATGGAAACTCGTTCATATACTTTAGGTGAGATATTCTCTAATGTTAAAATATCGCCGTCTTTAAGAATAATGTTATCATTATGGGAGGAATTAGCCGCAACTGCACCTGCATCCAGAGTTCGTTCTATGCGTCTGCTGTCTTCGAACCTTTGCAGCCGCAAAAGCTTTGTATAAGCAGCTCCTTTTATGCCTCCTGATAGTTCAAGCAGTTTTAAAAGAGTTGTTCCATCAGTTATTTCATAAATGGCTGATGTTATAACTTCACCCTGGAGCGCAACTCTGGGACCGGTAGTAGAGAAATAGATTACATCCTGATCCTGCATTCTTACCCCTGTATTGCGTCCGGCGCCGGATATAACCTCATAAATATCTAAAACAGCAGCAGAAGCTCCCCGTCTTTTAAGCTCAATTTTCCGCATAGAACCCTGACTTGACGGTCCGCCGCAGGCATAGGCAACATCAAACATGTCAGATAAGGCGCTTACTGTATAGCGTCCCGGTTTTTTTGCAGCGCCGGTAACGAATATGGTGAGCATCCGCGGTTCTATCAAATCTACAGAGAAACTTGGGTCTTTAATCATTTCTTTGAATCTTGCGCCAAGTTTGTTCTGCAGCTGAATCATTGTAAGACCTGAAACATTTATATCACCAATGCTTGGAATGGTTATTATGCCATTCCTTGATACTGTGGGTTCTTCCGTAACTTCCGGTATAACCGGAGACCAGTATCTTACTCTGAGTTTATCTCCCGGACCGAAAACATAGTCCGCTGGAATTGGCTGCTGCGGATTTACTACGTTGGATGTCTGCGCCCCATCAAATATATCGGCGCCAAATAACGGAAGGGTTTTGAATATATCGGTGTTATCTGCTGCCGTTGCTCTTGGAATAATATCTTCAACTACATTAGATTGAGATGTTGCGCTTGTTTGAGCATAACATGCATTGCTTATTAGTATAGCAAATAGTGCGATTGCCACAGAGCATATTATTATTACACTCTTCTTGTATTGTTTTTGCGTCTCCATAGTTTTACTCCCTTGCAGATATAAATATTTATCGATTTATATCTGATTGCTGCTTATTATAATATAGCTTTCTTTTTGCTTTTATAAAACAATTTTGTGCTGTAAGAGTTTCAGCAATTAAATTGTTAAATTAATCTGTATATCCTTTTCAAGTTACAACAATTGACTATATTATTCCTCCCCTATTTACATTAAATTTGTAAATACGCTTAAGAGAAATATATATTGAAATTATTGTAAAAGGATGGGAAAGGAAATAGCAAATTTATTGGAGATAAAAAATTGGCATATGCAGACAACAATCGATATCCGCATATGCCAGTATAGTGATTATCGTTCAGACATTACCTGCAAGCCGTAACCAGATGTTTCACTTGCAAGATCGCTTATTTTGAGTCTGTTATTAGGTAATTTTACGCCTGTTATGTAGGTGTCATTAAGAGGAGCCTTCCAACGGGTGGGAATAGCTTTTTCGCCTCTCATTGCACCAAGAACACCCCCAACCGTTCCGGCATTGCAGTCATTATCAAATCCTGCTGAAACTGCAATAGACAACGATTTTGTGAAATCGCATTCTCCATACAGTAGCGCCAGAACAACAGCGGCTCCGTTTACATCGGCGTAAACCCATTTCATATCGTTCCAGTTTTTATAATGCCCGGTTTTATATTTTTCTTCCTTAAAATCTCTGAACCGAGATCCGTCGCTGAACATTCCATATTTATTATCGATATTTGCCCACGCATCTTCCCAGTCTTTGTTTTCGCTGTGCCATTTTATAGTATCTCTTACAGCATCGGCGTATCTGCAGTCTTTTGGAATAAAAGCAAGCGCATCACTTACTATTTTTTCTAGGTCATTATCAACCATTGCTAAGCTTATCAGGGCAGCGATGTATCGGGCCGCATATATTCCATCTCCGGTGTGAGATATTCGTGCGTCCATTTCAGCATAATCGGCGGCTTTTTCCGGCATTCCCGGAGATATAATACCCCAGATATCAATTCTCATCTGAGCTCCTATCCAGTCTGCATAAGGGTTGTCGGTTGTTGCTGATTCAGGCGGCCAAATGTTTTTGCTAAAGTTATGATGTGCAACTCCCTCAGCCGTGCATCCTCCGTATGTATATTTTAACCATGCTTCTGCCATATCTCTGGATGTAAGATGGATTCCATTATCCCTTATTGCAAGCATAGCTGTAAGCATGAAATCAGAATCATCATTTGGAGGGGATGCATTAAAATTTCCTTTAAGGAAATTCTTCGCTGGTGAATCGAAATTAGATGCTATAAAATCTCGCAAAGGATATATTCCGGCTTCTTTTGCTTTTTTTTCTATATGCGGTTTCGGCCAGCCTTCAACCGGTTGTCCGGCAATAAGACCGATAAGCTTGCCATACCATGCTCCATATACTTTATCGTAGTATATATCAGTATTTCTTTCCAATAAACCTATCTGCGTTTCATACTGATATATTTGATTCTTGCTCTTACTGTATGAAGATGCAGCCGATACAATAAGCATCGTTATCATCAATACGATGATATAAAATCTTTGCGTTTTATACATAGTATTTCTCCCTATTTCAGATAAAAGGATTATCTGTTCTTTCTATACCGATAGTTGTGGATGGTCCATGTCCCGGATATACTTTTACCTCATCTGGCAGCGCCATCAGCTTCACTTTAATAGATTCTATAAGCTGTTCAAAAGAACCTCCTGGAAAATCAGTTCTTCCTATACTGCCGGCAAACAAAGTATCACCCGAAAAGAGTATACTGCCGTTGTATAAGCAAATTCCTCCGGGGGTATGACCGGGCGTATGTATCACTTTGAAAGAGGAGTTTCCAAGCTGAATTGTATCACCATCGTTCAATAATCTCTCCGGCGGGGCGCTGATAGGTTCTGTGAAGCCTATAAAGGCAGAAAGGTTTAAATTTGCATCTGTCAGGTGAGCCGCTTCTGCAGAATGTATAAGAATGGGGCAGTTATATTCGTTTTTAAGTATTAAATTTGCACCAATATGATCAGCATGGCTGTGAGTGTTTACTATCATAATGGGATGCAGTTTGTTTTCAGCAATGAAGCCTATTATTGCATCAGAGCTGCCACCCGGATCAATAATTATGGCATCGGCGCTTTTATCTTCCCACACAACATAGCAGTTGGTTTCCATATAACCTGCCGGAATTAGTTCTATATTTATATCAGGCATTACCATTTATCTCCCTGCATGTATTTTTCTGCTCTATTCAGGAAGTCTTCATCATAGCGTGAAAGAGATCCAGCGGCATTTATTAATGTATCGGCATTGTTGTTATCATTCAAAAGCCTATATATATGCGCCAGAATGTATACATATACTTTTCTTTGAGGATTTATGTTAATTGCGCGGAGCATTGTATTTGATGCTGATTCTAAATCTTCAATTCTAACATACAGCATAGCAAGCCTTACATGATAATAATCATCATTAGGTGTAAGAGCAACCGCCTGTTCAAATTCGTTTACTGCCTCATGGTTTTGCCCGATATCAGCATAAAGCGATGCTAATTCAAACCTGTAGAACGAATCATTTGGTTCGCATTCCACTGCCGATACAAGCTGGTCTGCAGCGTTCAACGGTTCATTAGCCTTGATGTATGCCGATGCGAGCTTGTGGCGATAATATGCAGAATTAGGCTTTAATTCTACTGCAGTGAGATATTCATCAATTGCAGAATGCCATTTGCCATACCTTACCAGCAGCTCTGCCAACGCAAAGTAGGGTTCCGGATTTGTCGGTTCATACTTTATTGCGCGTCTATATTGCTTAATAGCGTTAACAGGCAGCTCGGCATATGCGTATGCATCGCCTAAATCTGTTCTGTGATTGGCATCGTTTCCCATTCTTGCGGCTTTTTTATAGCGTGTTATGGCTTTGTGTACTTGCCCATCATACAAAAACTTATCGGCGATTTTCTTATTTCCGTCAGCCGTTTTAGGCTCGGGTTTTATTTCTTCGGCAATATCCGCCTGTGATTTATCTATATCTTCTTCACCGGTTAAACGCATTGGAAAATTGTCTGGGAATTTTATTTGATCATTCATTAATTCATTCTTTCAATTCAGTTTTTCATAAGGACTTCTGTATCAAGGAGAATGGTAACAGGACCATCGTTTTTTATGTTTATCAGCATATCTGCACCAAATACTCCCATTGATGTTGTTATTCCATAACCGGACAGCAGTTCAGTGAAATATTTGTACAGCCTGTCTGCTTCATTAGGATTTGCTGCATCTGTAAAGCTGGGGCGTCT
>JAPXND010000098.1:0-9807 GCA_033808695.1 Armatimonadota bacterium | reverse complement strand
AGACTATCTTGTCCCCAGCCGTCTGTATCCCGGGCATTTTTATGCACTGCCACAGTCACCCCAGCAGTTGAAACAGCTGCTAATGGTCTCAGGCATGGAGCGATATTTCCAAATAGCACGATGTTTTCGTGACGAAGATCCAAGAGCAGACAGACAGCCTGAATTCACCCAGCTGGATGTTGAAATGTCATTTATTGAACAGGAAGATATACTGCAGATTACTGAAGGCTTAATGACAGAAATTGTAGAAAAGCTAAGCGCCAAAAAGCTGGTAAAGCCTTTTCCGCGAATGACATATGCCGAAGCTATGGATAAATACGGCTCTGATAAACCCGATCTTAGGTTTGGTATGGAGATTGTTGACCTGGCTTCCAATATACCCAACACCGAATTCAAAGTGTTTCGAAATGCACTGGATAACGGCGGATGCGTAAAGGGCATTTTGGCAAAAGGATGTGCATCTTACAGCCGTAAAGAAATAGATGACCTTATTGAATTGGCGAAGACCTTTGGCGCAAAAGGACTTGTAACTATTCAGCTTACAGAGGATGGAATCAAATCGCCAATTGCCAAATTCCTTACAGATAGTGAGATGTCAGCTATAATTGCATCTATGGACGCCGTTACTGGTGATCTTATTATGATTTCAGCTGATACTGCTGCGGTAGTAGCTAACACACTAGGGCATCTTAGATTAGAAATGGGTGACAGGCTGAATCTTAAGGATCCGGATATGCTTTATTTTGCATGGGTTCTGGACTTTCCGTTGGTTGAGTGGAAACCGGAAGAGAACAGGTGGGATAGCGCTCATCATCCGTTCACTGCGCCCAAAGCCGAAGATATCCAATTCCTTGAATCAGATCCTGGACGCGTTCGTTCAGATGCATATGATTTGGTATGCAACGGAGCTGAATGTGCAAGCGGAAGCATAAGAATACATCAACGCGATGTGCAGGAGAAAATATTCAAGCTTCTTAACCACTCCGATGAAGATATTCAGCTTAGGTTTGGGCATATGCTGGAGGCTTTTGAATTTGGCGCTCCTCCGCATGGAGGTATTGCACCAGGTATAGACCGTTTGGTGATGCTGCTCACTGGTGAAGACAATATTCGGGAAGTCATAGCTTTCCCAAAAACAACAACGGCATGGGATCCTATGACCGAAGCTCCTTCTATGGTTTCAGACCAGCAGCTAAAGGAACTTCATATCAAAGTCAATATACCGCCGCAGTCAACAGCAAAAGGCTGATAAGCTAATATAAATTTGTTTGCAGATAAAATAATTGCTTCGGTTATCATTTAATAACTGAAGCAATATCTTTTTAGCCGGAATGATTTATCAAAAGTATTCTTTGTTTTGAATAAACAATCTGTCAATTTTGCTCTGCAGGGAATTCATTTTTTAAATTATTTGCAGAATGTTTCTCACTAAAAATTAAAATCCCCTAACAGCAATAAATGCGACAAATAGAAGTATAAGTAATTCAACAGTAAATCCTATCAAGAATACCAATGGAGAACCTTCTCCATAGACCTCTCCATCCCAGGATTTCGATTCATAAAATCTATTCGTTGAAATATTCTAGCTTCTATTAATAACAAATAAATCACAGGTGGAATAAATAAGTATTTGTGTTTTTTTGTTTATTAATAATAAAACACCTGCTATAGTAAGTTCCGCTTCAATCAAGCTTGAAAACAAGTTAAAATAACGGTATTGATATAAGTATTCCAAAAATCAAATATAACGTTCGAAATGATTTCATTGTATTTACCTGCACAAAAATGGTTTTTGGCATTATAAAGTAATCTAATAAATATATTCAAATGAATTTCCAAAACTAATAATTCAATAATCAAGTAATTGTATACTATCAATCTGATTGAAATTATAAATGAAGGAAATTTATTGCATCCTGTCTAAAATAGAAAAAAAGATATAAATAAAACCTGGCAGGTGGTTGCAAATGAACAAAAAAATCAAAGAGCTATATGATCATGACACCTTATATAACAATAATCCGCAGCGATCTTTCAAAGGAGCATCATTAACAGAGATTGCATTTCCTGTAGGCGGAATCGGTACAGGAAATATCTCGATTGGCGGACGTGGAAACCTGCGTGACTTTGAAATCTTCAATCGCCCAGCAAAAGGAAATGTAATTCCTTTTACTTTTTTTGCGTTATGGGCAAAACAGAATGATAAAGAACCTGTTGCAAAAATCCTGGAGGGAAAAATACCTCCTCCATATAGAAGCGGGTTTGGTGAACCTCAAACTCAGCTTCAGGGTATTCCGCGTTTTGCCAATGCAGAATTTACAGCGGAATATCCCAAAGCAAAGGTTACCCTAACAGATGATGATATACCAATAACTGCACACCTTACCGCCTGGAATCCTTTCATACCTCTAAATGTAAAAGACAGTGCAATTCCAGGGGCGATATTGGAGTGGTCCTTTATCAACGATACAGATGAACCTATAGATATTTCACTTGCTGCAAATGCATCAAATCCGCTTGTTAGAAAAAATGAGCAGGGGCAGTATATAAACGATGGCAGTCTTAACACATATCAGGCAGCTGGACGCCTAAAAGGCATGCTTATGACTAATCCTTGCATCGCCTCAGATGATCCGGCAGCCGGGTCAATAGTGTTGTCTGCAATTTGGGATGATCTTGACATACAAACAAGATGGTTTCGTGGAAGCGGCTGGTGGGATAAATGCCATCTGTTTTGGGATGCATTCAGCAATACCGGCAAATTACCAATGGTTATAGACTCAGAACCTGCGCCATATAACGGTGATGTATGTTCTTTGGTAATGCATGCACAAATTCCTGCGCGTGGATCGGTAACTATACCGGTGATATACACCTGGCATTTTCCAAAAATGGTTAATCCTTGGCCAGATGGAATAAATGAAACACTGAATACATACTCCGGTGCAGTATATAGTGATGCTTGGAATGTTGCATCTTATATTGCAGATGATTTCACCAGACTACGGTCTGAAACTGATAATTGGCTTTCTGCAATGTATGACAGCACAGTGCCAGACTATGTATTGGAGGCAATAACATCACAGGTAAGCATTATCAGATCTCCAACCTGTATGCTGTTAGCGGATGGCAGATTCTTCGGCTGGGAAGGATGCGGCGATAATATCGGAAGCTGTTTTGGCAACTGCACCCATGTTTGGAATTATGAGCAATCGCTGGCATTTCTTTTTCCTCAGCTTGAACGCACAATGAGGCAGACAGAATTCCTTTATAATACCAGACCAACCGGAAATATGGCGTTTAGAACAAATCTGCTCCCCGGCAATAGACTGTTGGAATTCAAGCCATGTGTTGATGGGCAAATGGGTGTGATAATGCAGGTCTACAGGGACTGGAAGCTCAGCGGGGATGATGACTTTTTGAAGGAGATTTGGCCTAATGTAAAAGCAGCTCTTGAATATGCTTGGACTATGACACCGGACAAACTAACGCCAGCTACTCCGGAATCTGGCAATAGAAGCATTGATTCGCTTTGGGATACAGATAAGGATGGAGTTATAGAAGGCGAGCAGCACAATACATATGATATAGAGTTTTTTGGTCCAAACACCCTCTGCACAGCAATGTATTTGGGAGCGCTTAGGGCATGTGAAGAAATTGCAGATTACCTTGGTGAAACAGAAAAAGCAGAAGAGTATCGTTCAGTATATGAAAGTGGAAAACAAAAAGTTGATGCAGAGCTTTGGAATGGTGACTATTATATCCAAAAGGTCAATGTCATTGATGGTATTATTGTTCCAGAACACCTGAAAAGTCCAGATTCCGAAATATGTAGTCCCACGTACGCCTGCAAACAATCACCGGGTGTAAAAGCGCCGTCACTTGGCAATGATGATATAATACCCAAATACCAGTATGGTGATGGATGTCTCTCTGACCAGCTGCTTGGACAGGTAAATGCTCACATATATGGGTTAGGATATATTCTGAATCCGGATAATGTGAAAAATGCCGTAAAATCCATTTTTTACAACAATTTCAGGTCGCCAATAGATTCGTTCAGCAATGTTCAGCGTGTCTATGCACTCAATGATGAATCGGGGCTTCTCCTGTGTTCATGGCCAAAAGGGAATCGTCCTGCATTGCCATTTGTTTATTCAGATGAAGTATGGACAGGCATAGAATTCCATGTTGCTGCACATCTCATATACGAAGGGTTCATAGATGAAGGCTTAACACTGGTTAAAGCAATTACAGATCGTTATTCAGGATATAATCGAAATCCTTGGAATCATATAGAGTGCGGACATCATTATGCCAGAGCAATGGCATCATGGGGCGTAAAGCTTGCTCTTGATGATTTTACCTTTGATATGATCAAAAAGCAGATAGGATTCGCCCCTAAAATCAACAAGAACAATTACAGCACTTTTTGGTCTGTTGGATCAGCTTGGGGACATTATACGCAAAATTTGGATAAATTCAAATATGCAATAAATGTGAAATATGGTGAGTTGAATCTTGCCTCAATAAAAATCAATGATCTGCCAAATGGCACAATTGATGTAATGCTGAATGGAGAACCCTTGCAGTTCAACAGAGACAACGATTTAATAGAATTCCATAATCCAATTACAATGGGCAGAAACGACTTGTTAATAATTCAATAGGTCTAAAATTGCCAGAGGTGCGAATTGCCAGCAAATCTAACACCACAATATAGAGCAGCTGAAGAAAAATATAAGGCAGCAGATACACCTGCCGATAAACTTGCTGCGTTGGAAGAGATGCTTGCCGTTATTCCTAAGCATAAAGGAACGGAAAAAATACAGGCGGATATTAAACGGCGTATCTCTAAATTAAAAGAGCAGGATGGAAAGCAAGCAGGCAGCGTTAAGCGTGGAATTGATTACAACATAGAGAAAGAAGGAGGCGGGCAGGTTGTTCTTATTGGTCCGCCTAATTCCGGCAAATCCAGTCTGCTTGATGTTATCACCAAAGCCAAACCCGATATAGGTGAATACCCATTCACTACTCATAAGCCGTTGCCCGGCATGATGAATTATGAAGACATAAAAATACAGATAGTTGACATGCCGCCTATTGCAGAGGACTTTACAGAACCTTGGATGGCTGCCATCATACGCAATGCCGATGCGGCAATTCTTGTTATAGATATAAGCAGTGATAACTCTCTGGATGAGCTGGAATCTACAATCGCTGTGCTTGAGAAATTTAAAATTGCTTTATATGGATGGGATAGAGAGAAGCCTCAGAATAATGATGTTCCTTTAACATGGAAGAAAACCCTTATTGCGGCAAACAAGATGGACGACCCAGCCAGTTTTGACAATCTTGATGTTATAAGAGATCTATTTGGAGGCGACTTTCCCATAGAAATGATATCGGTGAAATCTGGCAGGGGAATAGACAACATAAGAGCTAACATATACAAAATGTTGGATATAGTAAGAGTCTACACTAAGGTCCCCGGCAAATCGGCTGATATGGAATCGCCGTATATCTTAAAACGTGGATCTACTGTAGTTGATGTTGCAGAAATGATTCACAAAGATTTTGCATCTAAACTTAAATATGCAAAACTTTGGTCAGAATCAGGTGTATCTGGGCAGATGGTCAATCGTGATCATATCGTTGATGACCGCGATATAATCGAATTTCATATATAAAGTGTTAACCTGATTTGCTCTAACCTGAATTGAATCATTTCATTTTTATCGTTTCAGATAATCAGCATGTGGACTGAAAGCTCTATCCTGTGATATACTTTTAATCTGGAGAGAATTCAGATTATGCTGATTGGTTATTGGGGCTGTCCGCCTCGTGAAATTATAAACAAATTTGCACGAACACATCCGTTTGATGCGTTTATAGATCTTGATATTGATATGAATGCTCCTGCAACTGGTATTGCACCGGACGCATACTGTCAGATTATAACAAATATCATCGATAACGCCGTTCATCTAAAAGATAAACTCAGAATCATTATTGCAGCTGTTGGTGAAGATAAGTGTGACGGTGGAAGGTTTGCAGCGCTCATCCTGCGAAGCATTGGATTTAATGTTCTGGAAGTAAGGAATATTGAAACGGAGCGAGAGCCGATTTCCATCTGCAAATCTAACCTTCCTCTATTGCAAAAAGTAAATCTTATAACAGATGGTGTTTGGAATCCTGTTAAAAAACGGGTGAAACGCGTAAAACCAACGCATGGATTTTGGGGAGTTCCGCCTCATGATATGAGGCTTCTTGAGCTATTTCCTGATACAACCCATGTTTACGGATGGTTAAGGTGTGTAGAAGCTGAGGTTCCTTCTGATCTTGATCTTGAAATGGAAGTAGATAAAGGTGTGCCAACTGTGTTTTATGCGCAGACTTTCTGTCAGAAAAATATCCTTGCCCGTTATCTGGCTGATAAATATGATGGACTTTATATAGATTGCGATGGTCCTCTTACTAACAGCGTTATTGCAAAAGTGCTTGCTTTTATAAGACTTGGATAAATTCTATGCCTACATTAATTGCCGATTGCGGCAGCTCATGGAGTAAAATAAAAAACCTTAATACGGGACGCACAGTCATTTGGCCTACACGCAAGGTGCTGGATGACCCCAATATCAAATTCTCTTTTGCTACTGGTCATCTTGGCAGAGATAGAACAGAGAATTATGAGAACGAGCTGATTGCCCTCGCACAGGGAAGTCTAAAGCTTGTGGCAGAGGATGACTTTACAGTGGTGGATATCGGAAGCCGCGATACTAAGTTTGTTAGATTTAAAAATCGCAAGGTCCGCAAACTGGATTGGAATCAAGCATGCGGAGCCAGCACAGGATTTACTCTTGAGCTTCTTGCGAAATACTATGATATTGATTTTCGAAAACTTCGATCAAATGTAAACCGTATTCCGGTTACATGTGGAGTTTTTGCAATAGAAAAAATATTCGATTCCATCATTGCCGGCGAATCACCATCCAAAGCATTATCAGCATTTGTCCATGGTGTCGCCTACAATGTATACAACTTTGTTCAGCAGCCGGAAACCCTCTATGTATCCGGTGGATTGTGTGAAAACAGATGCTTTTTAGACAGCCTTTCCGGATATTGTAATGTCATCCCTTTAGGACGTTATGTGTTGTTAGAAGGCTTGTATTAATACTACTCACCTATAACCTTTATCACTACCCGTTTCCGTCTTCTTCCATCAAACTCACAATAAAAAACCGTCTGCCATGGACCAAAATCAAGCTTGCCGTTTGTTATAGGAATGATTACCTGACCATGCATCAGCAAATTCTTTAAATGTGCATCACCGTTTCGCTCACCGGTTCTATGATGCAAATAGTCATCCTTATATGGTGCCAAACGTTCCAGCATTTCATCGGCATCATGAATTATACCTGGCTCATTATCATTTATCCAAACTCCGGCGGTTATATGCATTGCAGCAACAAGCATCATACCTTCAGTTATATTGCTCTCCTTTAAAATCCTTACGCAATCATTTGTTATATTTATGTATTCTCTCTGTTTGGATGTATTGAACCATAAATATTCTGTATAAGATTTCATATTTTCTCCTTAAAACTGCCAAATTTTGTCTATTATACCAGATAATAAACTCTTATGATTAGTTAAGCTTGACAAATATCTCAATGTCTCATAATATATTGTAGGCTAATTCTAACAACTTTGTTAATTGTTATAATTCGGATAAGAAATCCGGGCTCCCTAATGCGAGGGAGCTTTTCTTATTGTTTGACTCAATTTATACTATATGATATGTTGTTGATACGGCAAATTTATATTAATTCCTGGAGGGTTTAAATGTCTATAAATAGCATGCGTAAAGGAATGCAGGGTTGGTTCCGATATGTTGTTTATCTTCTTGCAATTGTTTTTGCAGCCGGTATTATAGCTATGGCTTTAGGAGGTGGATTCTCACGTTCTAGAGACGAAGCAGGCGGCTCTGCTGTTAAGGATGTAGCTGTTGTTGGCAAAGAAAAAATAAGCCGAGATGTGTTTAACAGAGCTGTTGATAACCAAATCAATCAATACGAAGCAATGGGCAGAGCTTTGGATATATTCGACAGAATCCAGATAAGCAACTCAGTTCTAGATAATCTTATCAATCAAAGAATTATGGTGCAGGCTGCAAAAGCAGATGGTGTAAGAGTATCTAAAAGGGACATAAACAGCAAAGTCGACGAAATAATAAAAGAGCAAGTCGATTCAATTAGAGAATCGGTTCTCAGTAAATCCAAAGAACCAAAAACCGATGAAGCCTTAAATAAAGCTTTGGCTAAAAGACAAAAAGGTTTAACACTAGCCAAAATAAAAGATGACATAAAAAAAAGTATTGACGTTAATGCAGTTAGAGATCAATTGATGATTGAAGGCATTCAGAAAAACATAGAAAATAAAATGGATAAAAGCGACAAAGCGCTTGCTGCAAGTTATGATGAACTCAAAATAGCGCAAATTACAGTTGACAACACCAAGCTGAAGGATGATGAAGCGCTTGCCAAAGCAAATGATCTTGTTAAAAAAATAAGAGATGGTGGAGATTTTGCTGAAATAGCTTCAGAATCATCAGATGATTTGTATGCAGCAAGCGGTGGCAACAGAGGCTCATTTATGCCTAAATACTACCTGCAAAAAGAGCTTGCCGATGCTGCATCTACCCTGAAAAAAGGTGAGATAAGCGACCCTGTGAAAACAGACAATGGTTATGTTATAGTCAAACTGCTGGATACGAAAACTAACCTGCCCGAAGACTTTAATGATTCCAAAAAGAAAAAAGAGTATTTAGATAATTATGTTGAGCGCGAAACAAATATACAATTCAATAATTTCTTTGAAAATGCAAAAAAAAATGCAAAAGTTGAAATACTCGATCCGGAAATGAAAGCTCATAAAGAGGCAATGGATATATATAATACCAGCGACCCTAATGAGATTAAACTAAATGCATTAAAGGCAATCAAAGGATATGAGAGCGCCTTATCCAAGGTTAATGGAGAAACAACTGCTACCGGCAACATCTATGCTCAAATGGCAATATTGTATGACATGCTGGCTAATTCCGCTATAGGAGTTACGGACGAGGAAAAAAAGGAAGCCGCTGATTATAAAGCAAAAGCCAAAGAAATGGTAGTAAACGCATTGAATTACACCGAATCAAATCAGCTAAGGCTTATGCTGGCTAAGATTTATATTGATGACAAAAAGTATGATGAAGCTGCCGAAAGCCTGCAGATTGTATCCGACAACGCCTACAATGCACCGCCGGAAATTCATGCTCAAATATTGGCATTCGCAGAGCAAGCTAAAGATACAAATAAATTTGATGAGGTAATTGCTGCTGAAAAGAAATGGATGGAAGACAACAAAGACAGATTCAATACTCAGCAGCCCGGTATTAGAGTTAGTCCATAAACAATTGGCGATTAGTGATTGAATTGAAGGTCGGCATCTTTATAGGTGCCGGCTTTTTATTTACAAAAACCCACTTTTTAAATAATAGATAATATAGGTGAAATAATGACAGATATATCAAACAGCTTCATATGCAAAAAGATACCAAGCAGCGCAATAGTGTTTAATGATAATTCAGATGATAATGTTTGGAATGGTATTGAAGCAGTACATCTCACTCTATCCGGTACAGGTGTTCCATCTAGGCAAACGATTGTTAAATCCTGTTGGGATGCCCAATATCTCTATATCTATTTCAATTGTATAGATCCCGATATTTGGGGTACTATGTATAAACATGATGACCCGCTC
>JAPXND010000097.1:0-9879 GCA_033808695.1 Armatimonadota bacterium | reverse complement strand
GATGTAAGCGATGTCTTTCCGTGGTCTACGTGTCCTATTGTTCCCACGTTTATATGCGGTTTTGTTCG
The DNA here is from genome assembly GCA_033808695.1 of Armatimonadota bacterium. Classification (GTDB taxonomy): domain Bacteria; phylum Armatimonadota; class UBA5829; order DTJY01; family DTJY01; genus JAPXND01. Next base: position 9,811 of record JAPXND010000097.1, on the reverse strand, counting down.
CTCATACCGCTGCTTTGCCATCTCTTTGCCTCCATAGGTTGCATCTAGTTGTTAATCAACGATGCCATTAGTGGATAATTCTTGAGCTTAAAGCTCAATTTCGGCATATGCCTATTTATCAACCGCCTTGATTTTTAGCGGTTAAATCCTCTGCTAAGCTCTTTGGAACTACCTCGTATTTGGATGGTTCCATTGAGTATGATGCTCTTCCCTGAGTTGCTGATCTTAGTGTTGTAGCATACCCAAACATTTCTGAAAGGGGAACATCTGCTTTTATAATCTGAATACCGGCAGATCCTGTTTCCATGCCAAGTATATGTCCTCTTCTGGAGTTCAGATCGCCTATTACATCACCCATAAAATTCTCGGGAGTAACAACTTCTACTGCCATAATAGGTTCTTTAAGAACTGGCGATGCTTTTTGCATTGCTAATTTTGCGCCCATTGAACCTGCTATTTTAAATGCCATTTCCGATGAGTCTACATCATGAAATGAACCATCGATAAGTCTAAATTTAACATCTACTACCGGATAGCCGGCAAGTGTTCCAGATTCCATAGCTTCTTTTACGCCGGCTTCTACTGCAGGTATATATTCTCTGGGTATTACACCGCCTACAATTTTGTTTTCAAAAACAAATCCATCACCGGCATTGGTTGGCTCAACTTCAAGAACACAGTGCCCATACTGACCGTGTCCGCCTGTTTGTCTTACAAACTTGCCTTCTGCTTTTGCTGGTTTACTTATGGTTTCCTTATAAGCTACCTGAGGTTTTCCATGATTGGCTTCTACTTTGAACTCACGCAGAAGTCTATCTATAATAATTTCAAGATGAAGCTCGCCCATACCGGAGATTATGGTTTGACCGGTATCTTCGTCGGTATGAGTTTTAAAGGTTGGATCCTCTGACGACAGCCTTTGCAGTGCAATAGCCATTTTTTCTTGATCTGCTTTTGTTTTTGGCTCAATAGCAATATCAATAACGGGATCCGGAAATGTAATAGATTCAAGTATTATCGGTTTGTTTGCATCGCAAAGGGTGTCTCCGGTTACTGTATCCTGGAGTCCTACTGCGGCAACAATATCACCTGCGTGTATTTCGGTTACATCCTCACGATGATTTGCATGCATACGAAGGATACGTCCTATTCGCTCTCTTGAACCATTGTTTGCATTATATACATATGATCCTTTTCCAAGAGTGCCTGAATAAGCACGAAGGAATGTTAATTTTCCTACATATGGATCTACCATTATTTTAAATGCAATTGCTGAGAATGGTTCATCATTTGATGGCATTCTTTGTTCAATGGCTTCGGTTTTAGGATTTACACCTTCTATTGATCCAACATCGCTTGGCGATGGAAGAAAATCTACAATAGCATCTACTAATGATTGAACGCCTTTGTTTTTGAAGGCTGATCCGCACATAACAGGAACTATTTTGAGATCTACAGTCCCCTGTCTTATTGCTGCGCGCATTTCACTTTCTGAAATTGTTTCGCCTTCCAGATATTTCTCCATAAGGGTATCATCTACATCTGCTAAAGCTTCAAGCAGCTCTTCACGATGTTTGTTTGCTGTTTCTATATATTCAGAGGGTATATCAATAACTTCGCCTTCGGTCTCGTTGTCATCGGTATCGAAGATAGTTGCTTTCATGGTTATGAGATCTATGATTCCAGTAAAGGAGCTTTCTGCGCCTATTGGAACCTGTATGGGGGTAGAGTTTGCGCCAAGACGTTCTTTCATTCTTTCAATTACACGGAAGAAATCCGCCCCAAGTCTATCCATTTTATTTACGAATGCAATTCTTGGGACATTATATTTGTTAGCCTGACGCCATACAGTTTCCGACTGTGGCTGAACACCGCCAACAGCACAGAATACTGCTACAACACCATCGAGAACTCTTAGGGAGCGCTCTACTTCTACTGTAAAATCAACGTGTCCGGGAGTATCAATAATATTTATTCTATGGTTTTTCCAGAAACAAGTAGTAGCAGCGGATGTAATTGTAATGCCACGCTCCTGCTCTTGTTCCATCCAATCCATAGTTGCTGCACCTTCGTGGACTTCACCCATTTTGTGAATCCTTCCTGAGAAGAATAGGATTCTTTCTGTTGTGGTTGTTTTGCCCGCATCGATATGTGCTGCAATTCCAATATTTCTTGTTTTTTCCAGACTGTAATCTCGTTCCAATTATTTCCTCCCAACTGAGCAGCCATCGATATTGATAGGTTGATTGGCGCTCAATTGGTTATTACCATTTGTAATGTGCAAATGCTTTGTTTGCATCAGCCATTTTATGGCCATCTTCACGTTTTTTAACTGCTCCGCCTGTACCAGCGGCTGCATCTATTAATTCTGCAGAAAGTTTATCTACCATAGTATTGCCTGCACGCTTTCTTGCAGCTGTAACGAGCCAGCGAATACCAAGAGCCATTCTGCGGTCGGCTCTTACTTCTACCGGAACCTGATAGGTTGCTCCACCAACTCTTCTTGGTTTTACCTCGATAATGGGCATAGCGTTTTTCAATGCCTGCTCAAATACTTCTATTCCAGGTTTTCCTGTTTTCTCCTGAATAACATCTAATGAATTATAGAAGATTTTTTCACCTATGCTTTTTTTGCCTCTTGTAAACATTCTGTTTATAAATCTGGCAACTAGGGTGCTGTTATATACAGGATCTGGTATTATCTCTCTCTTACGAGCTGGTCCTTTTCTCGGCATATTTGCTCCTCCGAACTACTTTGGCCTCTTTGCACCATATTTTGATCTGCTGGTTTTTCTATCTCTAGTAGAGGCTGTATCTAGTGCTCCACGAATAATATGATATCTTACACCGGGGAGATCTTTAACTTTTCCACCGCGGATAAGCACAACAGAGTGCTCCTGTAGATTGTGACCTATCCCAGGGATGTATCCCCATACCTCTATACCATTCGTAAGCCTTACCCTTGCAACCTTCCTTAAAGCCGAGTTTGGCTTTTTGGGAGGCAGAGTCTTAACGGTGAGACACACCCCTCTTTTTTGCGGAGCCTCTTTAAGAGCAGGAGACTTTGTTTTCTTTTTGATGTTCTTCCGCCCTTTTCGAACCAATTGACTAATTGTGGGCATTGCATACCTTCCTTCACAAGATTTCACTGGTTTTACACCAGTTTAAAATAAAAAACCCTCCGATACATCGAAGGGTAGAGATGACAACCTGTTCCATACTATTTTGTTGAACAGACTGAAAGAGGAACCTATATCCTCTCATCGCCCCCTTTGTATGTAAAGCAACTTTGGCGGATTTTTAATCACATGGACCTAAGCTGCATTAAATGCATTTCTTCAACCTTTATTAACACTGTCAAATATTGACAGCATCAAATTTGGTCGAACCCTTATAGTATACTAAAATCGATATATGCTTGTCAACTACTTATATACTATATTTTTTTAAATTTTGTTCACATACCGATAAGCGGCAATTACCGGTATGTGAATGATTGTTATTCTTCTTCGGCATCATCCAGAATATCATCGCTGAACTCATCAAGGTCAATCAGTTCATCAAGGATATCGTCGTCTTTTTCAAGAACAGCAACTGATGCTTCTTCAAGCTCTTTATCCTGACCGTCACCTATATCTAATGTTACGTTTCGATACATTGGAAGTCCGGTTCCTGCAGGTATAAGACGTCCTATAATAACGTTTTCTTTAAGTCCAACAAGGTTATCGCGCTTGCCTTTTACAGCTGCATCTGTTAATACCCTGGTTGTTTTTTGGAATGAAGCTGCTGATAAGAAGCTGTCTGTTGCCAGTGATGCTTCTGTAATACCAAGAAGCACCCAATCTGCAGTTGCTTCTGTTCCGGCAGGATCCATTTCTCTTACTCTTGCGTTTTCATCTTCGAATTCAAACTTATCTACAATTTGTCCGGGCAAGAATCGAGTATCGCCAGGTGAGCGTACTTTTCGGCGTTTAAGCATTTGCCTTACTATTGTTTCCACATGCTTATCATTAATTGATGTACCATGTGATCTGTATACGCTTTGGATTTCTCTATTAAGATAGTCCATTACACCGCGGACGCCCTTAAGTTCCAGAACTCTATGCGGATCCAGCGGACCTTCTGTAAGACGGTCGCCAGCATCAAGCTTGTCACCAATTTCAACTTCTAAGTTTCCTCTATGCGGAACAAGATAAGATTTTCTTATTGTTATCTGAGGAATTTCCATTTCTTTAAGTTTTTTAATTACTTTATCGGTTACCTCTGAGCCTACAGCAAATGCAACTTCACCATCTTCATCAAGGATGGGTTCGCCCAGAGTTTCTCCTATCATATCTGATGCTTCATTTAAAGGAATCTCGGTATGAACTACAACTCGTTTCAAGCCTTTGGTATCAATATCGACAACGGTACCTGCAAAATCGGTAACAATTGCCTGACCTTTAGGCTTGCGAGCTTCAAAGAGTTCTGCAATTCTTAGCAATCCTCTTACCTGATCTTCTAGAACCTTCAGAACTGCCTGTACAGCTCTTGAACGCTCACGCTCCATACCTTCATCATCTTCAAGAGATACAAATCCTTCTCTGATATCTGCATGAAGCTCTCTTAGAGATTCCTGTTTCTTTTTCTTTACATCTGCAACACCTGTCATGTATTTACCAGCAATACCTCCAGTGTGGAAGGTTCTCATGGTAATCTGTGTGCCGGGTTCGCCAATAGACTGGGCAGCAATGATTCCAACAGCAACACCTATTTGAACCATTTTACCGAACGCCATATCTCTTCCATAGCATTTGGAACAAATTCCCTGGCGCAGTTCACAGGTAACAGGTGATCTTATACCAACACGTTCTATGCCAAGTTTTTCTATTTTAACTGCCATATCATCTGATATTTCTTCACCTTGCTCTACAAGCACTTCACCGGTGTTTGGATCGGTAATTGCCTGCATTGCGCATCTTCCCTTAATTCGCTCAGAGAGCTTTTCCAGAACATTGCCGTCTTCAAGGATTTGGCTTACATATATACCCTGAGTAGTTCCGCAATCGAAGTCTCTTACAATAACATCCTGCGATACATCAACAAGACGTCGGGTAAGATATCCTGCATCTGCAGTTCTCAGTGCGGTATCTGCCAAGCCCTTTCTGGCTCCGTGCGTTGAAATAAAGTATTCCAGAACAGATAATCCCTCATGGAAGTTGGATTTGATTGGCAGATCCTCAATGAGGTTGCCAAACGGGTCAGACATAAGTCCGCGCATACCAGAAAGCTGTGTAATCTGTTTAATACTGCCTCTTGCTCCGGAGTCTGTAATCATGAAAATAGGATTGAGATCCTCAATGTTATCCATGATAGCGCCAGCGATATCCTCGGCTGCTGCAGTCCACAATCTAAGAACTTCTTGTTTGCGTTCGCCCTGGGTTATCAGACCCTTTATGTATTGTTTATTTGTTTTTTCTACATCATTTTCTGTTTTGCTTATAATTTGATCACGTTTTGCCGGAATATCCATATCTGTCATAGAGATAGTAATTCCTGCACGGGTTGCATACTTGAAGCCAAGCTCTTTCAAATCATCAACCAGCTTTATAGTAGCATCGTTGCCATTTAATCTATGGCACTCTGCAACCAATTCTGAAATAGCCGATTTTTTAAGAAGTCTATCTACCGGACGCATATTTTCAGGTACAATCTCACTAAATATCAATCGTCCAGCTGTAAGTTCTCTAACTTCTGTAAAGCCATCCGGCATTTTGATGCGAACATTTATAGGATCATGAATATCTATAACGCCTTTTTCATGAGCCATGATAGCTTCCTCAGCGTTAGGAAATACTGTTGGCAGCGCTTCCTTTTCATTTTTTCTTGTAAGGTAATACAGTCCAAGAACAATATCTTGAGTTGGCGCCACTATAGGTCTGCCATCTGCCGGCGAGAATAGGTTTTGAGTAGCAAGCATAAGCACTCTCGCTTCGGCCTGAGCTGTTGCCGATAAAGGAACGTGAACAGCCATTTGATCGCCATCAAAGTCCGCATTGAATGCATGACATACAAGCGGATGAACCTGAATAGCTTTTCCATCCACAAGAATAGGTTCAAATGCCTGAATTCCAAGCCTGTGGAGAGTAGGCGCTCTATTAAGCATTACAGGATATTCTTTTATAACTTCTTCCAGCGCATCCCAAACCTCTGAACGCATCCTGTCTATCATCCTCTTTGCTGTTTTAATGTTGGTAGTATAGCCTTTTTCTACTAAGGTTTTCATAACAAAGGGTTTAAACAGCTCCAGCGCCATCTCTTTTGGAAGTCCACATTGATGCAGTTTCAGGTGCGGACCTACAACAATAACTGAACGTCCGGAGTAGTCTACACGCTTTCCAAGCAGATTCTTTCTAAATCTGCCTTCTTTTCCCTTCAGCATGTCTGAAAGAGACTTAAGCGGACGATTGTTTGAGCCAACCACCGGTCTGGTTCGTCTTCCATTATCTATTAAAGCATCTACGGCTTCCTGCAAAAGATGTTTTTCGTGGTTTACAATTGATTCCGGCGCTCTAATCTCTATAATCTTTTTCAATCTGTTGTTGCGATTGATGATTCGTCTATATAAATCATTCAGGTCGGATGTTGCAAATCGACCGCCATCAAGCTGTACCATTGGACGAAGCTCCGGCGATATAACAGGAACAGCATCCAGTATCATCCATTCCGGTCTGCTGCCGGATGTTATAAAGGCTTCGGCAATTTCAAGCCGTTTGATGGCTCTTGCACGCTTTGGACCTTGTGTATTGTTGATTTCCTGGCGCAGCTCGTGCACTAATTTGTCAAGATCAATCTCTTCCAGAAGCTCTTTAATTGCAATGGCGCCAAGACCGGCTTTTATTGTAGATGCAATATCTACGCCCATGCGTTCTGATACAATTGCAAGAAATCGCTCCATTGCTCTGTATTGATCTTCTGTAATGAGTTGACGTTTTTCAATTGTTTCCAGAAGCCTTAATGAAGATGTAATCTCTTCTGTTCTGTCTACCGCATCGCGTTCTTCCATGCGAAGCTTATCGGCTAACTGTTTCTTAATCTGTTCTTCAGTAAGTTCAATGGGAACAAACACCGGTTCTTCATCTTCCGGCATTTCATCCTCATCTATTATTTCATCAGGATCAATATCCGGTATTTCTATCTCTTCCGGCTCATTAATCTCTTTAATCTCTTTAACTGCGGTTCTCCGTGCTTCTGCGATGTTTTCATCTTTGTTTTCTTGGATTTCATCAAGAATGGCGCTTACAGCACGTCGGATTTCTTCCATTTCACTGTTGATTCTTGAGCGGTCTACATACGTTACAATGAACGATGCAAAATAAATTACTTTTTCCAACGGTCTTGGCGAAATATCAAGAATAAGGCTGAGCGGGCTGGGAACTCCTTTGAGATACCATACATGGCACACGGGAGCCGCAAGCTCAATGTGTCCCATACGTTCTCTGCGCACTTTAGATCTGGTAACCTCAACACCGCATCTATCGCATACAATGCCTTTGAACTTTACCTTTTTGTATCTGCCGCAATGGCATTCCCAATCTTTTACAGGACCGAATATTCTTTCGCAGAATAATCCATCACGCTCGGGTTTAAATGTTCTATAGTTAATGGTTTCGGGCTTTTTTACTTCGCCACAAGACCATGCTCTTATGTCTTCCGGAGAGGCAATGCCTATACGGATTTTATCGAAGGTACTTGCATCTATCATATATTGTTATCCTCCATCTCTCTGCCGGATCCGCCAAGTGGAATATGGCTTTTCCTTGCTGATGAGTGGCGTGAGTCGTCTGACTCATCATCTTTGCCCTTCAGATCAATTTCATTATCTTTTTCATCTTCTACGGCAACTTTAAGACCAAGGCTCTGCAATTCGTTTACAAGGATTTTAAACGATTCAGGAACTCCCGGTTCCAGCATATTGTCGCCTTTTACAATAGATTCATATGTTTTAACACGTCCAAGAACGTCGTCAGATTTTATGGTTAGTATTTCCTGCAGGGTGTATGCCGCACCATATGCTTCCAATGCCCATACTTCCATTTCTCCAAATCGCTGCCCTCCAAACTGAGCTTTTCCACCAAGCGGCTGCTGGGTTACCAGCGAGTAAGGTCCTGTAGATCGTGCATGGATTTTGTCATCAACCAGGTGTGCAAGCTTAAGCATATACAGCTGACCCACAGTTACCGGCATATCATAATGAGCGCCTGTGGTGCCGTCTGAGAGGATATACTTTCCTGTGCTTTCATTAAATCCTGCTCTGCCCCATACATTCTTTTTTATAATATTGGTAATTTGACCAAGCTCATAATCTTCAGGAACTGCAATAAGGTTGGCTTCTGAGCCTTTTTCTTCAGAATCCTGCAGTTTTGCTTTTTCAACACTATATGTTTCTTCTGAAATAACAGGAGGTGCACCCAAAATTCTTGATATATTTTCCAGCTTTACGGCTGGCAGAGATGCAAGCTTTTCCTGAACCTTGTTAATCATTTCATCTACTTCATCATCATCGTTGAATTCCAGCTCTAAACCAAGCTCGCTGTTTACATAATCCTGCAAAACATCATTTCGCAATCGCTTTGCCAGCTTATCTAATTCTGTTAGAATATCGCTTTCTTTGGCAGATTGGAAAATGGGATTTATGTATGATCCGCCAAGATTTGTTGCTACAAGCCCTAAATGTGTTTCAAGAATTTGTCCTATGTTCATTCGAGATGGCACGCCTAATGGATTCAGCACCATATCTATAGGTGTTCCATCCGGCAGGAACGGCATATCTTCTTCAGGAATAATTCTGGAGATAACGCCTTTATTTCCATGCCTTCCCGCAAGCTTATCGCCTTCCATAATCTTGCGTTTTTGCGCTACATATACACGAACAAGCTGATTTACGCCGGCTATCAGTTCATCGCCCGGAAGGCGATCTAAGGTGCCGCCGCATTTATCGCACTCAGTACGCTCGCTTTTTTTGCTGAAATTGAATATTGTTCCACATCGGCTGCATTGATATTTAAATCTTGAAAAGACCTTGGCATCAATAACCTTGCCTTTTTCGCCATGAGGCACTCTGAGTGATACGTCTCTGGTTTCTTCAGCCTTTTTGCCAAAGATAGCAATTATCAATCTTTCTTCCGCTGTCAGCTCTCCTTGACCTTTTGGAGCAACCTTTCCAACAAGAATGTCTTCGGGTCTAACCTCGGCGCCAATGCGTATGATGCCGTTTTCATCAAGGTCCTTGAGCATATCATCCCCAACATTAGGAATGTCTCTGGTTATCTCTTCCGGTCCCAATTTGGTATCGCGGGCTTCTACTTCAAATTTTTCTATATGGATAGAGGTAAGGATATCATCTTTTACAAGACGAGAGCTTACCAGAATAGCATCTTCATAGTTGTATCCATGCCACGGCATAAATGCTACAAGCACATTTTGTCCAAGAGCCAGCTCGCCATGGTCTGTAGATGGTCCATCTGCTATAACCTCGCCGACTCTTACGCGCTGACCGGGATTGACTATCGGCTTTTGTGTGATGCATGTAGCTTGATTAGAGCGAAGCATGTTGACCATACGGTATTCATCTATACTTCCATCTCGGGTTTGTATAGTTATATGCTCTGCCGTAACGCTTCTTACAACTCCGGCTCTTTTAGCTATAAGCACTGCACCGGAATCTATGGCTGCTGTTCGTTCTACACCGGTTTTTACAACGGGCGCTGCATTTTTTATAAGCGGAACAGCCTGTCTCTGCATGTTGGAACCCATAAGCGCTCGGTTAGCG
>JAPXND010000096.1:0-9892 GCA_033808695.1 Armatimonadota bacterium | reverse complement strand
TCTGAAGGAGCCGCCGATTTCCACCAGCTGTCCTCTTGATATAATGACTTCTTTGCCGCTTGCCAAGGTATTCAGAATCAGCATTGTGGCTGCAGCGTTGTTGTTTGCAATTGTAGATGCCTCGGCGCCGGTGAGCCTGCACAAAAGATCGTTTACGTGAACATCGCGGCTCATACGCTGTCCGGTTTCGGGATGAACGGCAAGTGTGCTGTATCCCTTGATGACATCATGTACAGCCTCTACGGCAGCGGAGGGCATAAGAGCTCTTCCAAGACCGGTATGAAGGATTATTCCAGCAGCGTTGATGGCATTACGCATAGATGGCGCAAATATGCGGTTAATTCTTTCTGCTATGATATGGGCAATTGTTTCGGCCGAAAGCAATTTGGCATCGTAAGATTCAGAGTGGAGAATATCATTTCTTATTTCTGAAACAACATCGCGGGATATATCTGTAAGAAGCGCATTGCTGTGTGCAGATGCCAACTCCTTTAACTCGGATGTGTTGAGCAGTTCATCAATTGATGGCAGCTGGCGCAGAAGGTCTTTATTCATAATAACTTCACTCCTTATAGTATAGGATAACCGCTGAATATCATAATATATCAAGCGCTGCAGTAATTTCAATCTTGGCTTGCGGGTCAGATTCTCTTAACAGGGCTTTTTCAAGAATCGGTTTTGAGAGACGGCTTTCAAGCATTCCCAACGACCAAGCCGCATGTCCGCGTATTACAGGCGCTTCATCTGACAACAAGGAAGCAAGAGCTTCTGCATATAAGTCATCCCCGCTGTTTCCAGCAGCAACTATGGCATTGCGTCTGATGCGCTGCCGCCTTATCCATCCGGCAGTCATTGGTTTGATGTATTTGCGAAAGTCATCAACTGTAAGCAGCATCAGATGATTGATATCCATCTTAGGCTGATTAGCCGGAATAAACTGCTGATGGTTTCCTGCTTTTGCCCGTATGTTGAGAGGACATACATTCTGACATATATCGCAGCCGTAAATGCTGTTTCCCATTTTGGCTCTGAGGTCTAATGGAATGAACCCCTTGCACTGAGTAGCCTGCGATATGCACTTCCGAACATCAATTGTATAGGGCGCCGATATAGCAGCTGTTGGACATGAATCGATGCAGAGAGTGCAGTCGCCGCAGATATCAGCGGAAGCGGGGTCATCCGCTTTAAGCTCGATGGAGGTAATCAGTTCGCCCAGAACTATCCATGAGCCGTATTCGCTGCTGTATATGCATCCATTCTTCCCCTGGCTTCCCAAGCCGGAGCGTATGGCTGCCGATCTATCGGATATGGGTCCGGTATCTGCAAACGCCTTGAATTCTGCACTTACACCCAGTTTTGTTTTTATGGCATCTATCAGCCTGTTTTGCATATCCTGCATTACTGCATGATAATCCGTTCCTCTTGAGAAGCGCGCCATACCAAAAATGGGATCATTTTCGTCATCAGTAAGATATGAAACTCCCAGAGAGACTATGGATTTTGCATTTGGCAGCGACATCTTTGGGGTTGTCATTTTCAGGATGGAATCCTGGGTGATACCTACACCATCAATCATCCCCTGCTCTAATCTATCATAGAGCAGCTGGCGTGATTGCATAAAAGGCTCTGCCGACGTAATTCCCACTGAGTTGAAACCGGATTCGATTGCAAGCGATTTGATATTGTCAGAGAGCATTGGCAGTTATCCTAATCAATTTGCAAATTTGAAATCTGCTCAAACAATCTGACATTTATCGCGGAGGAGATTTATGGCAGCTTCCGAACCATTGGGATTATCAAAGACAAAAGAGCCGGCTATCAATACATTAGCGCCGGCGTCTGTTACCAATCGGCATGTTTCTTCGTTCACTCCGCCATCTACGGCGATGTCTATATCTCTGCCGGATTGCGCTGTCATTCGCCGTGCTTCGGTGATTTTTGGCAGCGCAGAGTAGATAAACGCTTGTCCGCCAAATCCAGGGTTCACACTCATTATAAGGATTTCATCTATATCATCCATCACATTTTCTATCATGCACATTGGTGTATGCGGATTAAGCGCCACGCCCGGTTTTGCGCCAAGCTCGCGAATCTGCTGGAGAGTGCGATGCAGATGAGTGCATGCTTCCACATGAACCACAACGGAGTCGCAGCCAATTTTTATAAACTCTGCAAGAATGTTTTCCGGCTGCACTATCATCAGGTGCGCAATAAGCGGAATATTTGTTTTGTTTCGCAGGCTTTTGATGACAGGAATGCCAAAAGTAATGTTTGGTACATAAATGCCATCCATAACATCCAGGTGGAGGCTGTCTGCTCCGGCATTAGTAACTGTTCGGACATCACGTTCAAGATTGCTGAAATCAGCGGATAGAAGTGACGGTGATATTTTAATTTTCATTTAGACTCCTCCTTAACTAGCTTGCCATCTATGTAAATACGTATTCTTATTATCTTTCCGGCACCTTCTACAGTCTGTTCAATGGTTTCGCCGGGGGAACTTACTTTTGTAAATACTATATTTTCGCCATAATCATCTGCAACAGCTATCTCTACATTCTGCGATTGATTTCCTTCAGGCACTGTGAATTTAATTTCAAATGTTCTAAGCGCCGCTGATGAATCTTGGGCTCCAGGTGATATTTCAGCATTTTCTGTAAAGTTATCGGTAGTAGATTCAACAATTGGGCCAAGACTGTATACCAGCTTCACCTCTGAATTGCGTTCAAGTTTGGCATCGGGCTTTGGATCCTGGCTTATTACATATCCCAAGGGGATTTTATCATCATTTTCCTCTGAAAGCTCTCCAACCACCAAGCCGGCAGACCTGATTTTGTTTTGGGCTTCTGCAAGCGGAATGTTTGTAACCGCCGGAACGACTGCATACTTGGATCCTTTGCTTATCCAGACCTCAACAGTATTTCCACGCTTGGTAGTCCGTCCTGCAATTGGCTTAGTGAAATAAATGGTGCCAATGGGGTATTCTTCATTTGTTTCTTCCATCTTGATTGATACAAGGATATCTGATTTTGATGCGATTTCCATAGCCTCACTGTAGGTTTTACCAAGCAGATCTGGAACTACAACGTCGTTTGGGCGGGTGTAAATATAGGCACCGATACCAAATGCAGCAACAATTCCGATTAAGGCTATTATAAGCAGCACTCTTCTAATTGTAGAAAGAACGGGAGTATCATCGTAATCAATAAATTCTTCCTCATCAGTTTCAACAATCGGCGGAGGTGATTTTTGCTGCTCGCTTTGTGTTAATGATGAATGAAGCTTATACTTAACTGCGGAAAGATCACTAATCAATGCTTTTACGGTTTTGTATCTGTTTGCCGGCGATTTTTGCATAGCCTTAAGTATTATGCTTTCCAGATCCCTTGAAAGCGAAGGTCTATAGGCTCTCAGCAATAGCGCTTCTTCGTTTCTATGTTTTTCAGCAATTAACTCAGCTGTTTCTCCATCATATGGGGTTTTGCCTGTAAGAAGCTGAAAAAGCAATACTCCAATGGAATAGATATCCGATGCATATGACGGCTGCTCTCCGTCTATTACTTCCGGCGCCATATAGCGTACAGCATTTTTGGATTTGTTTACGCCTTCCAGCCAGAGATTTGTTATCTTGATGTGGCCATCCTGCGTAACCATGATGTTTGATGGAGAGAGATTTCCATGCACAATTCCCTGACTGTGGATGAAATTCATTATGCTGCTGACGGCATTGCAAATATCTATAGCTGTAGAAGGCTCAAATGATGTGTTGTTTTTTATGTGATCATCAAGGCTTACACCGTGTATAGATTCTGTAATAACATAATTTATATCATTGCTGCTGTAATAATCAATAGTTTTGGCGATACCTGGATGGTATAATCTTTTAAGCTCTTCAGCATTGCCCATGATCTGGCTTATTAATGATTTATTTGAAGTGTATGAAGGATTAATAATATTAGCCATTACGGAGACTGAAGCAATTAGATCTTCACATTTGTAAACAGTGTATAATCCCTCATCTGAGACTTTGGATATAATTTTGTATCGGTAATTCAGCACTTCGTCGATCAAGGTGTATGCCTCCGAGTTGTTTCACCATTGCGATTTGATTTTGACAGCAGATATTGAACCAGCTTTACTATTCCGGCTGCAATATATATACAAAGCATAATGATATATGCCATATGATAATCTATTTCTGGTATTATAATATAATATTTTGCAACATATTGAACACCCGCAATAAGCAGCCAGGCAATGATAAGTAATTCAACAACCAGCTGCAATATTGATTTATGTTCTTTTGCATCAACATTCTTAACAGATTTATTTGATCTCATTTGTTTGCAGTGATACCCATAATTTTTACTATTTTACTCTGATGCGATAAATATATCTAATTGATTATCGACATTAAAAAACAGATTTATATCTGAGACTGCCGTTTTAATGCAGCAAGCCAAACATGATCCGGTATAGTATTATCCATAAAAGCAAAACCTATTTCTCTTGAGAGCACCACATTCAGGCGTCCATGAGCAACTTTTTTATCCGATGCCATAGTTGATACTATCTCTTTATGACTTACTTCCGCCGGCAAACTGGTGGGCAAGCCAAAATCTGAGAGCAGCTTGATGATGCGATTAATCATATCGGGTTCAACAACACCAGCTTCATCTGTGGCAAAAGCCGCAGTAACCATACCGATTGCAACCGCCTCACCGTGCTTATACTTTCTATAGCCTGTAAGCCGTTCAATAGCATGAGCAACCGTGTGCCCATAGTTAAGTATTCTTCTTAATCCGGATTCGCGTTCATCCAGCGTTACAATTTCCGCTTTTATGCTGCACGATCTGGAAACAAGATATTCCAAGACTTCCGGATCCTGCTTGATAATAGGGTCGATATTTTCTTCCAGATACTCAAAATATTCTCTATCACGAATTATACCATGTTTGATTACTTCAACCAAACCGCACCTGTATTCTCTTGGAGGCAGCGTTTTAAGAACGGATATATCTATTATCACCGTTTTGGGCTGATGAAAAGCGCCAACAAGATTTTTCCCACGTGAGATGTTAACGCCTGTTTTGCCGCCAACACTTGCATCTACCTGTGCAAGGAGTGTAGTGGGTATCTGGATAAAGTCGATGCCTCTAAGCCAGGTAGCAGCTGCTAAACCGGTGATATCTCCAACAACACCTCCGCCAAACCCGATGAGCGCCCCGCCCCGGTCGATTTTATAATTGAGCAGTTTTTCATAAATAAATGAAACCGTTTTAAGTGTTTTGTTGCGCTCACCTGCCGGAATGGTAACAACATGTGATGATATATCAGACGCTTTAAGGCTGTTTATGAGTTTTCCGCCATAGCGTTTATTGATAAGGCTGTTTGTAACAATTACTACATTTTTTGCCTTTGTAATATTAGAAATTAGTTCGCCGGCATTGTCTAATATTCCAGAAGCAATATGTATTTTGTAGCTGTTTTCTTTTAAGTTTACAGGTATTGTTTTCATATAATTATTCACCCAATTCAATATAAAGATAAATATTATAGTTCATGATCATCGGCATCGGTATTAATATGTCCGATGCATTTGTCTCCATTAAGGAATTCTATACGTCCATTTAAATATCTTATACTTATTCTGCCAGAATCTTCAAGTTCAATTTTGGCGCCTTCGCTTACTCTGATGGAATTGCTGCGCATATTCAATCCTACATCATATTTTCCGCCTGCATCAATCCCTATTCCACCAACTGCATTCAACCCAATTGATGCGGTGCACTCTTTGCCATGTATCTGTATACCGTATTTTGTCGGCTGAGGGCCCAGAGTTTGAACGTTGATTCCTATAACTTCAGATTGTTCAGGTCCGGTATAGTTGTTTGTAGTTTCTACATTCACGCCAAGACATACGGCTCTGTCGTTGCAAAACACCTCTGAATGGAGACCGGAAGACCAGCCTGGTCCATTCTTTGTAAGTCTTGAGCATAGAACGCATGCATCACCAACCTCATGATTTGTAGTAAGGTGCGAATAAATTGTCCATGGATATGAATTTTTTCCCTTCTCTTCATGAATAAGCGATAGAACTTCGTGAGTTATGGCTCTATCATTGTTGTTATCGGAGCGCTCGAATCGTATCATGGTATCAAGCGGTTCCATAGGCGGCTCACCTTTATAAACACCGGTAGTTAAATTTTCACCCTTGAATGTCAATCCGCCAGTAGTTGCTGATGGTTCACGTTTATCGGCAGCTTGAGCAGACGATGTCTTTGCCAACAGTCCCCCGATTATCGGCAATCCGGCAAGAAAGGCTGCAAATCCTCCGGATAGAAAATGCCTTCTTGTGTTTCTATTGTTATCATCCATGGTCTGTCTCCTATGACTGGATAATGCTAATTCAGTTAGCTTCCTTGATTCTAATGACAACAACACTGATTTTTGGGCATTCTATGTCACTCAGCAGCAGTTTGCCATCATAACTGCTGGTTTTGACGTCTGCTATTGGTTTAAGCGACATATTATTTTTAATATCAGTATACGGCGCTCCTTCGAATTGCCCTTCTAGTTTGCTTCCCGGTTTTCTTCCGATGAACGCAGCAGTTCTTTCTTGGTTGAATATGTATTTTTCTGCGGAATGGCTGCAGTCATTCAGCCCCGAGACAAAGGCATCCACCATAAAGGCCGACTGTGACTTATTTATAAAAATGAGATTGACACCATCATCAGCCTTCACCGCATAGTGCTCCAGAACAGTCCCTGAATTATCGGATGTGCTTTTAACCATTTCTGCGCCTGAATTCAATCCGGCTTTATCCTGCAGCAGCTTCCAAGCGAACCAAACAGGTGTGCGGTAAAAGTTTTTGTTTTTGCCGTTCTCTATCAACCCGTAATAGTTGCGTGTATTAAACTTGCAGAATACATCCGCTTTTCCGTATGCCGCCATATTGCACAATACAGAAGCACACCAAACTCCACCATAGTAGTTTGTGTTGATATAGCAGTCTGAACCTTCATCATAATTTGGCCAAATTGGATTTTCGGGATTCTTCTCATATGGGGATTGAGCAACTGCATCGAATTCCGTATACATAATCCCTATATGCTTACCTGATTTGTTGATATCAGGATTATCCAGCATATCCCTTAGAGTTCGTGTCCATTCTGCAAAATCAGGTGTTTTAGAGAGCATATGTTCAGTAAAGACTCTATCTTTCATAGTCATGATAGTTTCTGCGGGATCAAATCCTTTTGCCCAGAGGTCTTGATCGTTGGAGGCGTACCAATGAACACTCACATAGTCAACTAGGTCTGCATCGTATTTGGAAAGGAATGGCTTTACAAAACGCTCTTCAACCGACCAGCCGGGCCAGGTGGCAGGCCCTATGATTTTTGCTGTTTTGTCTGCATCACGAATTCCTTTTGCAGCATAATAGTGTATATCGGCAATTGGCATTTCCGGTCCCATTTCGTAGATGGTTTCCCAATGCAGGCCAGTTAAGCCGTTATCCGCAAAGTGTTTAACAGCAGCATTTGTTATTTCGGAAAGAGCAGTGTATTGGTCGCTTATATCATCCTGCGCCATATTACCATCCAAGTTGTATCTAAACCAAGCTTTGCCAGATAAATCATTGTTTTCTCCATGGAACCACTTTGGAAGGTCGGGAGTTCCACTGTGGAGTGAGAATGCAATTATAGGAATCCATCCATTTGAGATGATTTTTTTCACCCTGTTTGTGAATCCTAAACCAACATCAGGCGGGGTGATGTAGTCCCAGTTGTAATCACCGGGTTTATCACCACACAGCTTGCTTAATTCGGCGATAATTCTGCAGTATTTAACATTGACGCCATTAAGATGCCGTATTGCTACTGGTGAGGTGATGTCGCCCCAGCCATTGTAGCCGACATTATATAGATCGGGCGCTGTTGATATCTGCACTAACGTATCTACATCAACCCTGATTGTGTTATTCACAGAAGCCGATAGGCAAGTACATAGAGTTAAAGAACCTGCAAGAATAATAAACAATGTTTTCATTAGCTTATCCCCCAATTCTCATCAAAATAGCCATATGTTATAAATGTTTCGGGTTTTAAGAAATCGGTTTCCGGCGAGAATACAACACAATCTGGCATGTTTCTGTACATTGTTGATGCTTTCACAAGCATATCCTCCGTATTTCCGCCCAGAACCACCACATATTTTTCAGTATTCAGCGGATTGGGATATACCAGAACAAATCCTAAATCGCCGGTATGCTCTTCATCTACCACCGAGACACCATTGTTTGTAAACCTTACCGGGAGCTGATCGTTAATCTTTCCTAGTATGCTATTATTATCAGCATTACCCAGAAGAATAAGGTTATAATCAGCTATTATTTCATCATTTACCTCATAATCTGCAAGCGACTGAGTTTCAATGTCTCCCCAATCAGTCCAGAAAACAGCGAAATCGGCGGTGCACTGCAGGATATTGCGATATTCGGAATCATCTGTATTAGCGCCATAGACTATAACATTTTTGGATTTAAGGGCATCGTATACCGGACCTTCAAGACCTTTGCGCTTAACTAATCTGCCTGTTGGTGTTGAGTCCAGGATAATCTCTATGACTGACTGCTCCGGCGCCTTTTTGAATACTTCCTGCCCGTTACATATTACGGTGAGCTGGGAAGTGATATCTACAGGCGCTTCAGCCAAGTTAAGCTTGAAGGCTGTGATATTGGAGGCAGAGACCTCTATTACATTGCCGGTCAGCACCTCTGCTTCTATATGAGCAAGCATATTCCATGCTGAGATATTGGTGATTTCCACCCAGTAAGCGGAATTATATCGCAGACGGTCTGTGGTATAAATCACCTTAGACGGTTTTCTGACACGTTTGAACTGGAGAAACCATGGAAATATTCCGGCGTTTGCATATGTATAATCCCAAGAATTGTGATCTACATTTGGGTATTCTTTATATTCATAGGTGTAGTTCAACGAATCCATTATTTCCCGCATTTTACGTGCATTGGCAACCGGCACAACACTGTCATCAGTTCCATGGCTGATATGTGCCGGAACATGCAGAAGATTTTTGGCAAATAGACTTGCATCTTCCGGTCCGCAAAAGAATCCCATTGAGGCGCAGACAGGAGCAACAGCAGCCCAGATATCGGGAAAGCGTACTGCCATATGCCATGCGCCCTCTCCACCCATAGATAATCCGGTAAGGTAGACGCGGTCTTCATCTATGTTATAGCAGTTCTTCATTTCTGCAAGAACATCCAGGATGTCAGTTTCACCGGCGGAACCATAACCTATACTGCCGAAGGCGTAAGGCGATGCAGTCAGGCAATCTATTTCTGGGAACGGCGGAAATGACTGTTTGCACTCTGCATCCGGCTCATTGGGCTTGTTGCCCAATCCAAACACGCGTCTCAGGTTTAAAACGTGGTCGGATGAATATCCATGGAGGCTGATAACAAGCGGCCATTTTTTCTCGGGGGTATAGGATGACGGTACATAAACGGCATATGGCTGAATAGTGCCATCATAGGTGGATGTATGATATTTAATCATAGGCCCGCCTTTTTCACTAACTGTTCCCGACGGATGAAAATATTTGCGCTCCATAGTAACCTCGGCTGCTATTTTAGATTAAAATAATGAGTCATACTATTCTAACATGTACATTAAATAAACAAAAGTCAATTGCTGCAGAAAGATGGGCAAAAGACATATATCGCCTGTTTTTCGTGGAAAATGGGTTTTTGCAGGGTGAAATAGGCGAGGTGTACATTAAACAAACAAAAGTTACAATAGGTCAATAAAAGAATTGAGATATTGGGAAGCGGAACGCCAGTTATGAACCAAAAGAGGTGCATTGTTA
>JAPXND010000095.1:0-9928 GCA_033808695.1 Armatimonadota bacterium | reverse complement strand
TTTGGCAGATCAGATTGGCAGTATTGTGTTAACACCTTTTGTTATGGATACCATACCGGTTACAGGTTCTATCGTTCTGCTGATGTAGAAGGTAAATTGCCCGGTGGTAAAACAAATGGCAACTTTGTAGGAATAGGCGCCGATAAGGTAGTGTATGGAATAGATGTAGAAGACAGCTTTTCAATTGGAGTGAGTGTTACCAATGGAGAATTTGCTCCTTTTGGCGCAGGAGACTCACGAGGGATATATATGCGTAAAGGGAACACTGGAAATTTTACACTTGTTAACTGTAATTTTTGGGCTGTTGCATCTGCAGTTGCAGAAGTACAAGATGGCAGCCTGAATATGAGCGCCTGCAATATTCAGGAATGGGCGCTTTTAGAAAAAGAAAATCCTTGTTTTATTGTGGGCAATGGCAGATTGAATGTTAATTCCTGCACATTCAACAAAGGCGGATATCTTGCACTTTTGGAAGGGGATAATACAAAAGCTGTATTTGGCGGAAACACAAGCCCTGAACCGCTTAGGATTACAAACAAAATCAACAATAGATTAATGGTTTGGACAAACAACCCTTCCATTGAAACAGATTAGTAAATAAAAGCATAGTATCTCAATCACAGAAGGACAAATAGGAAAACCCATACATTATAATATATGGGTTTCCTGACTTTCATTGCTACTCTTTTTCTATGGCTGCTTGTCTTGTATTAGCCTGCTTTATTCTTTGATATGCAGCCTCGCTTAGTTTGGGTGACCTGTCATATGCATACAAACCGTTTACTTCCTGTTCAACATTTGTCAATTGCGTGTAACAAAATGCAAACATATTTGGATTATCAATTAACACCTTAGTAAGCTCCTCATACCTCTGAATGAACTCCTCTTCACTATTGGGTCTGAGTCCATATCCCCAGGATTTTTCATCTGTCTGTCCCGGATTCCACCATATTCCGCCATATTCGCTTACAAAATATGGAATAACAGGCAGCGGTTTGCAAGGAATATTTATATCTGCCGATATCTCATTCTGCGAGGGGAATCTGTTTTTATAGTGCTGATCAAACAGCTTTGGATCTTGTTCATAATCGTGCACATCATATATATCAGTCAATCCTTCATGAATGTATCCGCTTGTATCAATACACGGTCTTGATGGATCAATTTGTTTGGTTACACGATATATCTGCCTTAATAACTCAGGATTCTGTTCTTTGTAAGTTTCATTAAAGGGGCACCATCCGATTATTGAAGGGTGATTGTAATCGCGTTCAAGCACTTCAAGCCACTCAGTTTGAAATCGTTCCAATGCCGATGGATTTTCCAGCTGCAGTCCCCAGCTTGCCATTTCACCCCATACCAAATACCCAAGCTTATCTGCCCAGTATAGAAATCTCTCTTCAAAAACTTTCTGATGGAGTCTTGCGCCATTAAAACCCAGCGCCATGGAAAGCTCAATATCCTTTCGCAAGGCTTCATCTGTTGGTGCAGTGTATATGCCATCAGGGTAGAAACCTTGATCTAATATCAGGCGTTGAAATAGAGGCTTGCCATTAATAAGCACAGCGCGGTCGCTGATTGCTATTGATCTCAATCCGAAATAGCTTGCTGCTTCATCAACAATGGTATCATTGTTCAGCCTCAAATTTAAATTATACAAAGCGGGATTTCCGGGCTCCCATTCAATTGCCATATCAGGCTTTATGTTCAGTATCAATTCTGCATTGCTGCCAACTACCTTAGCGGATGCTGTTCCTGCAATTTTGCCGTTGATTTTCGCTTCAGCATACAATTCCATATCGGGTTTTGGATTAAATATTTTCGCATTTATTCTAACGTATTTAGCTTCTGTATTTGGAGTCAGCTTTATATCAGATATATATGATGAAGGAACAAATTCAATCCATACAGTCTGCCATATACCGGTTGTTCTGGTATACATGCAGGAATATGAATGATATTGCTTGCTTTGTTTTCCGGCAGGCTGAAGCAATGAGCGTGTATCATCTTCCGCACACACTGCAACACTGTTTTTTCCATCCTTCAATAGATGAGTAATATCAAAGCTGAATGATGTATATCCGCCTCTATGTTTTCCGGCAGAAACACCATTTATCCATACCTCAGTGTCATAATCCACTGCACCAAAATGGAGAATAACCCTTCCATTCCTCCAATTATCAGGAAGGTCTATATTGCGTTTATACCAAACGGCTGCCATAAAATCAGTATGCTCAACTCCGGAAAGTCTGCTCTCTGGGCAAAACGGTACAATAATCTTGCTTTCAAGTTCATCAGCTTCATATAGTTTACGTGCACGTCCGCTATTTCCATTATCGATACAAAACTGCCATTCACCATTTAAATTCATCCAGTTTTCTCTGTAAAACTGCGGTCTTGGATGCTCACTTCTTGGAATCATATTTGCTCCTCATGGTTGTATTAAAAGTAAAACTCATTTATTAGTAATAGCTTTAGCATAAATCTATCATTAAAATTCATTAGATGTCAATTTTATGACTTTTATCTCAAAACAAGCAACAGGAATTTAGATATTATGCAAAATTATTAAATAGATTAAAATTTGTTTGACTGCTGGATTTTTTCATGATATACTCTAAATATCTTAATGAACGCCTTTAAGTGGTCCAGTGAGGCTTACAAGGATGCGTTTCTATTATAGAATTTTGCAGCAATTATTAAGCCTCCTTGCAATTACGCATGGAGGCTTTTTGTTTTATTCTTTTTTATTCTTATAGAAAGGAGATTATTGGAATGACTGAACTAGTTAAAGTTATGGATCAAGATGAAATCAAGCGTGCTTTGCGTAGAATTGCACATGAAATCATCGAGAAGAACAAAGGTGTTGATGATCTTATTATTATTGGTGTGCAGTCTAAGGGTGTTCCTCTGGCTATAAGATTAGCTCAATTGCTTAATGATATTGAAGGTATAAAAATACCAATTGGCACATTGGATATTACTCTTTATCGAGATGATTATAATAAACGCCATCGTGCTGCCGGAAAAACCGAAATTCCATTTAATATAAATGAGAAAATACTAATTCTTGTTGATGAAGTGATATACACAGGTCGTACGGTACGCTCTGCACTTGATGCATTAATGGACATGGGACGTCCAGCTGCTATACAGCTTGCTGTTCTTATCGACCGTGGTCACAGAGAGCTTCCTATTCGTCCTGACTATGTGGGTAAAAATCTCCCTACATCGAAAAAAGAGAAGGTAAATGTTCACTTTGATGAAGAATCCGGTGAAGATGCGGTTTATATAGTAAAACCTTGAAAATGATAGATTGAACTGTCTTTTACGGCAGTTTATTTTTGCAAATATTGTCTTTAAGGAGACACTTAATGGCACTAAAAAGAAAAGATGTATTGGGACTTGAAGATATGAGCGTTGAAGAGATAGAATTGATCCTTCAAACAGCGAATTCATTTAAAGAAGTGCTTGGACGTCAAATCAAAAAGGTCCCAACTCTGCGCGGCAGATCGATAATCACATTGTTTTTTGAACCTAGTACGCGCACCCGCGTTTCTTTTGAGACGGCAGCTAAAATAATGAGCGCCGATGTATCCAGCATAGCAGCATCCACAAGCTCTGTTGTGAAAGGAGAATCACTGAAAGATACCATCCTTACTTTACAGGCAATGAAACCGGATGCATTTATTATCAGACATCAGGCGTCGGGAGCTCCTCATTTTGTGGCAAGTCTCGTAAAAGAATCTGTAATTAATGCTGGTGATGGAACCCATGAACATCCAAGCCAGGGACTGCTTGATATGATGACAATCCTGGAGAAAAAAGGTCGAATTGATGGGCTTACAGTGGCAATAGTAGGAGATATCCTTCATAGCAGAGTAGCACGCTCCAATCTCTGGGGATTATCTAAAATGGGCGCCAAGGTTCGGCTTATTGCCCCCAAAACTCTGATGCCAGTTGATGCAGGCAAACTGCCTGCAGAGATCTATACCAATCTTGAAGAAGGATTAAAAGGTGCAGATGTCATTAATATGCTGAGGATTCAAAGAGAACGGATGAAAAAAGGACTTTTTCCTACCCTTAGAGAATATTCGAACCACTTTGGGCTTAATGCAGAAAAGCTCAAAGCTGCCAAGGATGATGCTATAATTATGCATCCTGGCCCCATCAATCGTGGTGTTGAAATTATGTCAGATGTTGCGGATTCTGATAGATCAATGATACTTGAGCAGGTAACTAACGGTATCGCTGTAAGAATGGCGCTCCTTTATCTGCTTCTTGGAGGTGCTAAAGATGCAGTTACTGCTTAAAGGCGGGAGAGTTGTAGATCCCTCATCAAACTTGGATAAACAGGCCGACCTGTTGATTACCGACGATGTAATATCTGAAATTGGAGATATTGCAGCTGATGAATCAAAGTATCAGATAGAGGATGTTGCAGGGAAAATTGTTGCTCCCGGGCTGGTTGATATGCACGTCCACCTGAGGGAACCCGGATTTGAATACAAAGAAGACATAGAGTCGGGTTCAAAGGCTGCAGCAATTAGCGGAATAACAAGTGTTGCCTGTATGCCAAATACCAAACCAGCTATTGACAACAAATCGATAGTGGAGTTTATACGCGAAAAAGCAAAAAGCATCGGTTATGCTAAAGTTTATCCAATAGGTGCACTTACCAAAGATATGATAAGTGATGAAATGGCGGAAATTGGTGATATGCTGGAAGGCGGCGCTGCTGCCTTCTCCGACGATGCATTTCCCATTGCGAATTCAGGGCTCTTGCGAAGAATCATGGAATACTGCTTCATGTTTGATGTTCCGGTAATAACACACTGCGAAGATAAATCGCTTAGTGATGATGGTCTTATGAATGAGGGATTACTCTCTGACAAAATGGGACTTAAGGGCATTCCCGCTGAGTCTGAGGAAATATCGGTTATAAGAAATATCATACTGGCAGGATTAACCGGCTGCAAGCTCCATATAGCTCATGTAAGCACAAAAAAAGCCGTAGGATATATAAGAGAAGCAAAGAAATCTGGAATAAAGGTTACATGCGAAACCTGTCCACATTATTTCACTCTTACCGAAAATGCTGTTGAAGGATACAATACAAACGCCAAAATGAATCCGCCTTTGCGGAAACAGGAAGATGTTGATGCGGTTATTGAAGGATTAGCAGATGGAACCATTGATGCTATAGCAACAGATCATGCACCTCATTCAATTGAGGAAAAAGAGACTGAATTTGCTGTTGCTGCTACCGGTATTATCGGGATGGAAACATCTCTGCCGCTTACATTATCAAACCTTGTAAAAAAAGATATAATAGATATTTCTTATATGATAAAGCTGATGTCGCTTAATCCGGCTAAAATATTAGGAATTAATGCTGGCACACTTGGAATAGGCAAACCAGCAGATATTGTTGTTATAGATGAAGATGCAAGTCTTACTGTAGATCCATCCAAGTTCAAATCAAAGGCACGCAACACTCCCTTTGCAGGCATGGAATTGCAGGGGCAGTCAGTGTTAACAATTCTGAATGGAAAGATTGTATCAAAAAACGGCAGCATAATCTAAATAGGTTAAAACATTTCAATGCAATTCATAGTATTAACTTATTGATAGTTTATATTTTAAATTTAAAATAAATTAAATTGCGTCGGCAGGTTAGAAAGGATATGCATTTGATTGCAAAAGTAATAAAAAATGATAAAATCAATCGAAACTGCAGGCACCTTGTTGTACATGCTCCGGAAATAGTGGAAAAAGCAATGCCCGGACAATTTGTCCATGTTCTTTGCAGTTCATCCTGCGACCCTTTACTCAGGCGTCCTTTAGGGATTAATGACCTAGATATTCAAGCTGGGACGTTCTCAATGCTCTATGAGATTAGGGGTAAGGGGACAAAGCTGCTTGCTGAGCGATGTGCCGGTGAAACATTGGATATTATAGGACCGCTTGGCAATGGATTTACCATGCCCAAATCTCCACACTGCAATGTATTGATAATCGCCGGCGGATTTGGAGCTGCACCACTATACTATCTTGCTAAGGAGTTATCTAATACCCAAAAATCAGGCAGCATAACAGTTATTCTTGGCGCCAGCACATCAGAAATGCTGCTTATGCCGGATGCATTCCGTAAGCTTACAGCGGATGTACGCATAGCCACCGATGACGGCTCGGAGGGCTGCTGTGGATTTGCAACAATTCCTATGGCTGAGTATGTGCAGGAATATGACAATTCTCTGCCTCTAATCATATACGCATGCGGACCCACACCAATGCTTAAGTCTATTGCAGAATTTTCCAATGAGCATGAATTGTCATGCCAAATATCGTCAGAAGCCAAAATGGCTTGTGGAGTGGGCGCCTGCATGGGCTGTGTGATAAAAGTTAAAGATAATACGAGTGAAAATACTGATTTATTCAAATATGTAAGATCATGCAAAGAAGGACCGGTTTTCGATGCAAAGGAGGTGATCTGGTAGATGAGCCAAAATCGATTAGCAACAAACATTTGTGGAATCCAACTTAATAATCCAGTTATGACTGCATCAGGAACTTTTGGATTTGGTAAAGAATACGCTGAATACATTGACCTGAACAAAATAGGGGCGATTGTAACAAAAGGAACATCTCTTAATCCATGGATTGGCAATCCGCCAGATCGTATTGCTGAGACGCCTGCCGGTATGCTGAATGCTATAGGATTGCAGAATGATGGTGTAGACAGCCTTATTAAGGACAAGATTCCTTGGCTTAAACAATACGATACCAAAGTCATAGTTAATATTGTAGGGAAAACTATAGAAGAGTATGCAGAAATTGCACAAAAACTTGATGGGGTAGATGGGGTAGCTGGATTAGAGATAAATATATCTTGTCCGAATGTTAAAGAAGGTGGAATTGCATTTGGCACAGATCCTTTAATGCTGTATGGCGTGGTTAAGGCTGTAAGAGATGCAACCTCCCTGCCTGTAATACCAAAACTATCACCAAATGTAACTGATATAGTATTGATGGCGAAAACTGCAGTAGATGCCGGAGCTGATGCTATTTCACTTATTAATACACTTTTGGGAGTTTCAATAGATCACAAAACAAAACGTTTTAGACTTGCAAACATAACCGGTGGATTATCTGGACCTGCTATCAAACCTATTGCGCTCAGGATGGTATGGCAGGCTGCCAAAGCCGTAGATATACCAATTATTGGCATTGGTGGTATAATGACAGCATCAGACGCCATAGAATTTTTCCTTGCAGGCGCTAGTGCTGTACAAGTCGGTACCGCAAATTTCGTAAATCCATACGCGTCTGTTGAAATAGCTATAGGAATTGATGAGTATTTGGAATATAATGGATATACAAGTATAACTGATATTGTTGGTATTGTTAATCAACCGCAAGAAGATTCAAATGCATGTGAACTATAAATCAATTGGGGGTAAATATGGCTCTAAGGAAAAAAATTATAATTGCGCTGGATGTCAAAACAGAGGAACAGGCTGTAGATCTTGTAAAGGAGTTAAAAGACTATACAGGAGCTTTTAAGATAGGATTAGAATTATTCAACTCTATCGGACCGAGAATCATAGAATCTGTAAAAGATGCCGGAGCAGAACGAATATTTCTCGATGGTAAATTTCATGATATACCGAATACTGTTTCCGGTGCTGCTCGTGCTGCAGTCCGTATGGGTGTTTGGATGTTTAATATCCATGTCTCTGGTGGGTTCGACATGATGGAATCTGCAAGACTTGCTGCACATGAAGAAGCTGAGAGATTGAAAATAGATCCGCCTCTTATGATTGGTGTTACGGTTCTCACAAGCATTGGGCAGGATACTCTGCATAGTCAATTAAAGATTAATTCAGATCTAAATGATTATGTTCTTCATCTTGCAGAGCTGGCAAGACAAGCCGGACTTGATGGAGTTATAGCTTCAGCACGTGAAGCAAAAAGGATAAAAGAGAGTTGTGGGTCAGACTTTTTGGTTGTTACTCCCGGTATACGTCCTTCATGGGCTTCAGCAAATGATCAAATACGTATTATTACTCCACATGAGGCGCTGGAAAATGGTTCAGACTATCTTATTATAGGCCGCGCAATTACATCTGCAAGTAATAAAGTTTCAGCAGCAGAAAAGATAATAGCTGAAATAGAATTGGCTCATCCCTAAATTTGGATTGCAGAAGTTAAAATGAAAGTGAAAGATTTTACATTTAATACATCTCCTGTAATAAGCTTTGGTGCAGGTAAAATAAGTGAAGCAGGCAAAACTGCATCTAAGCTTGGATCAAAAGCTCTGCTTATTACAGGAAAATCTTTCCTGCGTGAAAGTGGATTGTTAGATAAAATACTAAACGATTTTTATGAAAATGATATAAAAGTTGTATTGTTTGATGATGTTCCGCCAGAACCGTTATTAATAAATGTGGCAAAAGCTGTTGATGTGTGCAGTAAGAATGAATGCAACCTGATAGTTGGTGTTGGCGGAGGCAGTGTGCTGGATGTTGCAAAAACAGCTGCCGTTTTAGCTGACAAGCAGGATTCTGTTGATGTATACTTTTCCGGAAAGCACATTGAATCTAAAGGATTGCCTTATATTGCAATACCAACAACAGCCGGAACCGGATCTGAAGTAACACCAAATGCAGTCCTAATAGATACAGATGCATCTGTTAAAGCCAGCATAAGAAGCGAATATATG
The DNA here is from genome assembly GCA_033808695.1 of Armatimonadota bacterium. GTDB lineage: Bacteria > Armatimonadota > UBA5829 > DTJY01 > DTJY01 > JAPXND01. Next base: position 1,203 of record JAPXND010000095.1, on the reverse strand, counting down.
ATTGCAGATTCTGTTATTATTGACCCTGAATTTCTGATTAAGCTGCCGCCTCGTATTAAGGCTTACTCGGGAATGGATGCTCTTACACAGGCAATAGAATCTTACATCTCAATAGGAGCATTTCCGCTTACAGAATCTTTATCCTTAGGAGCTGCATCATTGCTGATAAACAACCTGCAGAGTGCTTGCCGCAATTCCAATGAGATGACTTTTAATGCAAACATAGCGCTTGGCAGTTTAATGGGTGGAATCGCATTTGCTAATGCTAAACTTGGATTAGTGCATGGGCTTGCTCATCCTCTGGGAATTTTGTCTGGTTTGCCTCATGGGCTTGTTTGTGGATTGCTGCTGCCTGTTGCGATAGAGTTTAATGCACCTGCAGCTGGAAAAAAGCTGGCGAATTTATCACGTTATGCAGGATTAAGCCATATAAATGATTCTGATGACCAGGCTTACAACAACCTATTATGCAAAATAAGAACAATGAATGATGATATGGAACTTAGCATGCATAAAAAGAAGCTTATTCCTGAAAAGTCTAAATGGGATAATATTGTCAGTCAAACTCTTGCATCAGGCTCGACCAAAAGCAATCCGCGCAAGGTTATGGAAAATGATATAACTAATATTCTGGAAATAATAACAAATTGGTGACATTAATTAAATAATTGCGTATACTTAATTAATAATAAGCGCCGATAATACGGTAGAAAGGATTTACATTGAGAAAAATAGTTTTATTCTTTTTAGTTTTACTTGTAGCTGCTGTTATGACTGGCTGCGGCAAAAAGGAGCAGGTAGTGGAGAATGAGCCATCCTCTGTAACAGAGGTTTCATCAGAAGACCCTAAAACTGCACCATTACCTGAAATCGATGAATCCAAGCTTACAACAACAAAATCCGGTCTTCAGTATTATGATGTTGTTGTTGGTGAAGGTATATCACCAAAAGCAGGAAATGTTGCTGTTATGGAGTATACAGGTTGGCTGAAAAATGGCAAGGTGTTTGATACATCAAAAGGCAGAGAGCCATTCGTCTTTACTGTTGGGCATAAGGAAGTTATTTCTGCATGGGATGAGGCTGTTTTAACCATGAAAGCCGGCGGAAAAAGATTGATTGTTGCACCATCTGAACTTGCATATGGTGAAGATGGCAGACCTCCTGTAATTGGACCAAACGAAACATTGATATTTGAGATGGAAC
>JAPXND010000094.1:3753-10063 GCA_033808695.1 Armatimonadota bacterium | reverse complement strand
AAATTTTATCTCCATTTCATTTACAACCATATAAAGTAAAACATATTAAAATATAAGTAGAAGAGTCAGTTTTAACCGACTCTTCTTATTTGCTTAAAACAAACATAATTAAAGCAGCTATGAGTTTTTAGCTTTTATATACTCATCAATTGCTCTTGCAGCTTTTTTTCCTGCACCCATGGCGGTTATAACCGTTGCGGCGCCTGTTACAGCATCGCCGCCTGCATATATGCCAGGTATTGACGTTGCACCGGTTTCTTCATCAATAATAATACCACCCCATTTAGTAGTTTGAAGATCTGGCTCACTTTGACTAACCACAGGATTAGGACTTTGACCTATTGCAATAACTGCTGTATCCACCTGCATTATGAATTCCGAACCCTCAACTGGCACAGGTCGACGACGTCCAGATGCATCCGGCTCACCAAGCTCCATTCGAATGCACTGCATTTCTTTAATGAATCCCTCTTCATCTCCAATAAACTTTGTTGGCGCCGTTAATAGATGGAACTGCACTCCTTCTTCTTCAGCATTTTCTACTTCTTCAAGTCTTGCCGGCATTTCAGTTCTGGATCTGCGATAGACAATGTAAACTTCCTCGGCGCCTAATCTTAAGGAACATCTTGCAGCGTCCATTGCCACATTTCCTGCGCCAATAACAGCAACTTTCTTTCCAACGATTACAGGGGTTATATATTCAGGAAATTTATATGCTTTCATAAGATTAATGCGTGTAAGATACTCATTAGCTGAATATACACCATTTAGGTTTTCGCCTGGAATCCGCATAAATTGAGGCAGTCCCGCACCGGTACCAAGAAATATAGCGCTGTATCCTGTATCCAACAATTCACGAAGTGTGTATAATTTTCCAACAATAGAATTTGTTTCTATTTTTACGCCAAGAGACTTTATATACTCTATTTCTCTTTTTAATATTGTTCTTGGCAATCTGAATTCAGGAATGCCATAAGCAAGAACACCGCCGGCATCATGCAATGCTTCAAAAATTGTTACATCGTAGCCCATGCAGGCAAGTTCACCAGCTGCTGTTAATCCTGCAGGACCAGCGCCAACAACTGCGACCTTATAATTACCTGATTTTTCTACAGGCTTTGCTGAAACATCACATGTCCCATCTATCTGTTTAGTTTTGGCTTCCCAATCAGCAACAAATCTCTCAAGGCGTCCTATTGCAATTGGCTGGTTTCGTTTAGCCAGAATGCAAGTTTGTTCACACTGTTCTTCCTGAGGACATACTCTGCCGCATATTGCTGGAAGTGAGTTGGTTTTTTTTATTGAAGCAATTGCCCCATCAAAATCTTCCTGTGCTATTAGATTAATGAATTCAGGTATATCAACTTCAACAGGGCAGCCAGATACACATGGTTTCTTTTTGCATTGCAGGCATCTATTAGCTTCTGCAACTGCCATTTCCGGTGTATAACCTAATGCAACCTCATCAAAATTATGTCTGCGTACTGCAGGATCTTGACGTGGCATTTCAGCTCTTGAGCCAATATTTTTACTCATTTTTGCAACCTCCACAGCAGCGCTCTTTATATAAATCCAAAGCTATTTTTTCCTGTGATAAATACATTCTTTTTCGAGCTGTAAGTTCATCCCAATCAACCTGATGAGCATCGAAATCAGGACCATCAACACATGTGAATTTTGTTTGGCCATCTACACTAACCCTGCATGCACCACACATCCCTGTACCATCAATCATAATTGCATCAAGGCTTACAGTTGTTTTTACATTATGGACTTTTGTTATGGCTGCAACAACTTTCATCATTGGAACCGGACCAATAGCATATACACGATCGATTTTTCTATTGTTATTGAATAAATCTTCCAATACGTTACTAACAAAGCCTTTTCTTCCATAGCTGCCATTATCAGTAGTTATGTAAAGCTCATTGCTCGAAGATCTCATCTCTTCTTCTAATATTACCAGCGACTTGTCTCTTGCGCCAATTATGCTTATAACGGTGTTTCCCGCTTCTTTCATTGCACGGGTTATTGGTCTTAGTTCTGCAACTCCAATTCCTCCACCCACACATACAACAGTTCCAAAATTTTCAACTTCTGTCGCTCTGCCAAGCGGACCAACAACATCATGAATGCAGTCGCCTTCATTTAAAACAGATAGTTCACTAGTTGATCGCCCAATATGCTGAAAGATTATAGTTATGGTCCCCTTTTCTTTATTCCAATCAGATAATGTTAGAGGAATTCTTTCAGCATTTTCATTAAGTCTAATAATAACAAATTGACCAGCTTTGGCTTTAGCCGCCAGCGCAGGTGCGTCAATTTCAAATAGTGTTACAGTGTCTGCTACCTTGTGTTTTCTTACAATTTTATACAATATGCAAATCCTCCAATTTGGTTATAAAGATTACAAGCGCTAATCTATTCTTCCGAATCTCCATTCTCATCTGTATACTCATTAAGAATTCTTATTGCTCTATCTTCGTCAGACTTATGCACCATGATAACGCCCCAAGATCCTTCTGCAAGTGCTATTGCACCATTAAAAGCAAGTGATTTATTCACCGGTTCAATTATTGTTTGAATTCCTTCATCTTCCAAAACCGATTTTATTATACTTGCATTATACTCATTTGCTGCATTGTATATGGGAACAAATTCATCAATAGACATATTTCCCTCCATATTTTATACATTCACCATTCTGCCGGTAGCTTCTGCAATCAATGCACCATCTATATCTCTTATTTCTGCACCACAGTCAATTATACCTTTTCTAGGCTGATTAATAATGCGTCCTGAGATTTTCAGAATATCTCCTATATGTGCCGGTTTTCTATATCTTATATTAAGTTGGGCAGTAACTGCAAAAAATCCTTTAGCATAAACCAATTTTGCCATTGCTTCATCAAGAAGCGTACTGATAATTCCGCCATGAACGATATTATCATATCCCTGATGCTCAGCTTTTGGAATAAATTCTGCACAGTAATCATCATTTACAAACTTAAAGTCAAGCTTTAAGCCGATTGGATTTGCTTGCCCACATGCAAAACACATTCCCTGATCAGTTAATTCCACTTACTCACTCCCTTTTATAAATACAGATCACCGGTTTTACAATAATCTAAAACAGGACAAACATCACATAACGGATTAATTGCCTTGCAAATTTTTCTGCCATGTGAAACCATATTTATATGTGCAGAATATTTATTGTCTGGCGGAATAACTCTATTCATAAATACATGTGTTTCTACTGGCGCTACGTCTTTTGGCAAAAATTCAAGTCTTTTTGATATTCTATGAATGTGCGTATCAACAGGAAATATATTTCTGCCTAAAGAAAACAACATAACACATGAAGCAGTTTTTAATCCCACACCTTTAAATTGCAATAGAAATTCTAATATATCATCATCAGTCATATCATATAAGAAATCAAGATCAAATTTTTCATTATATTGGTAAACTCTATTAAGAATTGATTTGATATATTCTGTTTTTACATGAGATAACCCGCATGAATGAATTGAAGATTCTACTTCTTCAAAATCTGCATAGAATACAGCTTCCCATGTAGAAAATTTCTCTTTAAGGCTGCTGAATGCCCTTTTATAGTTGATTGCCGATGTTGACTGAGACAAAACAGTAATTATCAACTCATCAAGCGGATTCATATCAGGATTATTTACCGGTCTGCCGTAATATTCTTCTAATCTGCTTAATACAATGTTTACATGTTTTGCCAGCTTACTGCATTTCATCACAAGTATATTATATCATATTGATTTAATTTTTATAGTATTAGATATTATTTTACTATTCTGTATTTTAACAATGTCCAGATAGCTACTACACCATCCCACCAATTGATTTTCTTTCCCTGCTCTATTGTCCTAAATGTATAATTGATTGGCACTTCCTTAATTTTTATGCCTTTGCGTCTGACTTTTGCAGTTACTTCCGGACAGAATTCAAAGCGCATACAATTAAGCTTTATGCTTTTTAATATATCCGACCGAAACGCTTTATAGCATGTGGCTTCATCTGTGATGTTTGCAGCAAAAAGAATATTTGCACTTATTGCAAGAATTCTATTTGCAAGATAGTTAGCTGGATTCATTTTTGGTTTGCCCAAAAGAAATCTTGACCCATAAACAACATCTGCATCATTATTTACTATAGGTTCTATTATCTTATAATAATCCTGAGGATTATATTCCAAATCAGCATCTTGTATAATTGTTATATCGCCGGTGATTTCCTTTATGGCTGTACGTATAGCCATACCTTTTCCCATATTTTTCTCGTGCAGCAGTAATTTAATCCCTTCAATTGGGAAAAGGATTTCACGAGTTCCATCAGTAGAATAATCATCAACAATGATTATTTCCTTGTCAATATCAACCGCTTTTACACGATTGATTGTTTCCAGAACAGTTTTTACTTCATTATACACAGGAATTATTACGGATAATTTCAATGTTACACTGCTTTCATGATATAGTAATTATTGCAATCACTTGAATTACAACCATGACTGCAAAAATGAACAAAGGAGAGAATTTTTTTGATATCCAGAGCGCTGCAAGCATCGAAATTGGTATTAAAGCCGGATACAAATATCTCCCTTGCGCTTGAAAAAATGTAATATTAAATCTAATAAAAGAGAGTAATGTAAGCAACAACAATGTAATACATACAATGCCTATATTCTTCAATACAGGCTTATTTTTTATTTCCCTGCACCATACAATAATTGATAGAATTGATGCAGGCACAAATATTATTGCAAGTGATATGTAAACCCAAGTTGGCATAAATATCTTCATATGACCAAAAACTCCCCAGAAGCTGGCAAATGTTAATCCAGCAACAAGCATGATGTATTGAAAAACAGAAAGTCCCTGCTCAAAGAAATATTCAGGTTTCGCAGTGTTTCTAAATGCATTTTCAAAGATTTTTAATCCAAACGGATCTCCGTAAAGCATGTTGTTGCGAACAAGCCACCAACCGCCCGCTAATAAACCTATACCCATAGAGATTAAAATGTGCGAAAGAATGGTTTTTACTGGTATTTCCTTTTTTAGTAATAATAGAAGCATCATTACTAAATATACAGGTATTATGAGAATGCAGGTAGTTTTTGTAAGTATTGCAGCTCCAGCAACAACTCCCGTTAGAATTGTTAATTTCCAACTGAGCCCTTTTAATAATTGATAGATAATTAAATATAATCCAACTGAAAAAATTAATTCAGCAAGAATGTCATTGCTTACAGAACTGCTTAACATAACGTGAGTAGGAAGCAATGCAGCAAATATCGTTCCAACCAGCGATATACGCTTATCCTCAAAAATCAGTTGAATTGTATGATATATAAAAATAAGTGATAGCGCTCCCAATAAAATGGACAGAAATCTTACTGCATATACCGATTCACTGAGATTCAATAATTTTCCAAGCATTATAAACGGAGCGCCCAATGTATAATAAAGAGGCGGTTGATGGAATTCATAGTTATTTCGGTCATTTGGATCGAAAACCGGCAGGCTATGTTTTTCTACAAGATAATTGACATAGAATCCATGCGGACCCTCATCCGGCGGCAGCCCTAATGGCGTATATGACCAATAAATAAAAGCTAATAATATATGAATTAAAATAATTAAGTATAACCATTTTAAATCAGATTTATTATCAATAATTGATTGGGATTTATGTTTTTTATGCTTGTTCATTTTTTAACTTTATTATTAATACACCCTTCTCATTAAATAAAACATCTCCATAATTACTGGCTATAATATCATTAATTAACTTGATATGCACAGAATCTTTTGAGGAGAACTTCATGTTTATGAGGAAGTAATCATATCCCATTTGGGTAAAATACTTGGACATTTGCTGCGCATCGGTGATTTTATTCCAGGCAATCATTTCATGATGACCGGGATTTGCCCAGATGTATTCGCGATCGAGATATAAGCATCGTACTTCATCAAAGACTGCTATTCGTGAATTTGGCGATGTGTTTGTGTTTATCCATGATTCGGCATTGTAGATATCAAGTGTGCGTGAGAGAAATGCATGTGCGGGCTCAATTCCAAGAGCTGCTTTCATTGAGTCGAAAGAAAAATGGAACCCGTTAAAAATTCCCGCAATTACAACTAAGGCAAAATACAAAACAATGAAAATTCTTGCTCTCTTCAACGTTTTAATTGCAGAGTAGATTCCAAATCCTGCAATAATAGATAAAAACGGAATTATGGTTACCATATAGCGGGAATATTGCATCATGTAGAAC
>JAPXND010000094.1:0-3743 GCA_033808695.1 Armatimonadota bacterium | reverse complement strand
ATGTAGAACCATGTAATAACAAAAACAGCAGAAATAAGCAACATCTTTTTTACAACATGATTTTTGTATATTATAAACAGTGTTGATGGTATTATTCCTAAAAATGCCATACCAATACTTCCCCATATTTTTGGATTATTTGGATTAGGAATATCAAAGAAATTTATTCCATTTACTACCAAATTCCATGGAAGCATTATTAACAGAGATATACTTTTGCCCATACCAAACGCCAGCTGTGACCCTCGATATGCATCTGCTGCTTCCTTGCTCCAATATTTTCCACCGAATATTTCATACATAAATGGATAGAATGGGTTTCCGGTATAGATATAGCTTTTCAGATACCATGGCAAGCCAATTAGTATTGCTGTTATACCAACAAAAAAAGCAAGTTTTATTCCAATCTTATACTTTCCTTCTTGGATTTGATTGTATAGTATTAATATACATATTACAAATATGGGAATACCGGCTAATACTTTTGTTGAAAATGCAAAACCGCATGCTATTCCGCAGATTATCAACCAGTTGAAAGACTTGGAGGCTTCAAAATTTAGCAGAGCATAAAATGCTAAAAGCATATAAAATGCAGTGGATAAATCCGTATATGCAATACCTGCTTCCCAAGCTATAAGAGGAACAGTAATAAAGAGTATTGCTGAATATATTCCTGTTTTTGGATTTAAGTATTTAGCGCACAATGCATAAACAGCCACTGCAGCGCCAATATACATTGAATAATGAAATAGTTTGGCTATAGCTTGACTATTTATTGACAGCCCTATGGTATAAAGCATCTCGGTGAGGAATGGAAAATTGGAATGAGAGATATACGGCACATAGATTATAGAATGATGCTTAAGATAGAGTTTTGGAATAGCCAGATGGTATGCAAGTCCATCCCAATCCATACCAGAAGATGGAGCCAAAGCAGGAATAACAGCAAATGCTGCAAGAATAAACATAATCATGGCTGAAAATATATTGAAAGCATTGAATTCAATCTTACTGCCTTTAGTAATATCCTGTAAAAATGTTTTAAGCTCCTTAAGTGAAAATAATCCCATGAGAATGAGGATGGCAAATATAACCCATGTATATAACAAATGAAGTATGCCGATTATAAATATAAAAACGGAGAGAATTCCAAAGCCAAGTCCCAATCCAAACACAGATGCTTCAATTGATGATTCTATATTAACATTAAGAATGGATAGTATTTTTCGCCCAAATGATATTGAGATTAAGAGTATTGGTAAAAATATGATTATTGATAATAAAGGATGAAGCATCTATTCTTATTCCGATTGTTATTTAATATATCAGTTTTTAAGGTTTATGTTATGTTTTTCTGCTGATATTATACCGCATTCTGCAAATGTTAAGTTTATTCGGCTGAGATATTCACCCCAATAGCCTGAATGAGAAATATAAGTATTATTTATTTTTAATAGCTCAGGCTGTATAGTATGCGAATGTCCGCCTAAGATTATATCTATGTCATCTGTATTTTGGGCAAGCTTCATATCACAATCAATCCCGATATGTGTAAGAGCTATGATTATATTGCACTTTGGCTTCAATTCTTTAATGATATTCTTTGCTGAATCAATTGGATTATCAAAGTAAAACGGTGAAAGTTTGCTAACAAACATATTTTTAGTTATCATTGGAACCGTTAGCCCAAAAACACCGATATTTATATTTCCAATAGATTTTATTATATATGGCTGTATAACAGATTTTATATCAATTGTATCGCTTCTAAGGTTAGCTGATAGAATTGGAAAACCTGCATTTTTCAATTTTGATTTTAATCCAATATGCGAAAAATGGAATTCTCTATTTCCCATAGCCATTGCATCATAATTTAAGGATGATAGTTTTTTTAGAATCCTTTCACCTAAAATATTGAAGCATATATTGCCTGATCTTATTGCATCTCCAGAATCCAAAAGTAAAACATTAGGCATGGATTTATATTCATTTTCTATAAACTTCTCAGCATTAACTGATAATCTATTATGCAAATCACTTGTATGCAGTATTGATAGACTACTCATTTGTGTAACCGAGTTGCTGCAAAAATGCATTCATTGCTGTATCCCATTTCCCTTGTGTGCGCAGGATCAGCTCAATCACCTCACGAATTGCCCCTTTTCCACCATGTTTTGACGTAACATAATCGGCTTTCAGCTTGAGGTCATCAGATGCATTAGCAACAGCTATTCTAAATCCTGCTTCACTAAATGCCGGAATATCATTTATATCATCACCGACAAAGGCAATGTTTTTCTTGTCAAGCGAATATTTAGCACATAATGATTTTACAGCCAATGATTTCAGCTTTACATCCTGAATAACATCATCTATTTTCAGTTCTGCAGCGCGTCTTTCTATAGCAGAAGATGATCTTCCTGTAATAATGGCGGTTAGTAATCCTGCATTCTTAGAAAGAGCCAGCGCCAAACCATCATGAATATTGAAGACTTTTACTTCAATTGCATTATCCGCATATATGATATCGCCTGATGTTAATACACCATCAACATCCATTGCAAGCAGGCGAATATCTGCAATTTTATTATCCATTATGCTATTCCTGCTTTAAACAGATCTTTGAGCATCAATACTCCAATAGGTTTATTATCTTTATCTATAACTGCCAGCTCGCCAATACCATTCACTTCTAATATATGCAGACCGGCAGATGCAAGCTGTTCCGGAGAAATCTTCTTTGGGTTTCTGCTCATAATATCTTTTGCTATTTTATTAAGACAGTTACTATCTGAAAGAAGGTTCCTTCTTATATCGCCGTCAGTAATAATGCCGGTCATAACGCCAGCATCGTTTACAACTAATGCAGCGCCAGCGCCAGCATTTGTTATTGAAAACAGAACATCTCTTACAAGATCATCTTCATTTACAACAGCCATTCTTTCATGAGTACGCATAACATCTGCAACAGTAAATGTAAGTCTTCTGCCTAAAGCTCCAGCAGGATGAAATAAGGCATAATCTTCAGTAGTAAATTTCCTTGCCTCCATAACAGCAAGCGCAAGAGCATCACCCATAGCAATTGCAACAGTTGTGCTGGCAGTTGGTGCAAGCCCTAACGGACAAGCTTCACGCTCTACTGCAACATCTAAAATAACATCACTTGCTTGTGCAAGGGTTGAATCACTCCTACCAACCATTGAAATCAGTTTTGCGCCTATACGTTTTATAACAGATAAGATACTAAGCAGTTCTTCTGTCTCTCCGCTGTTGGATAAGGCGAGAACTACATCATTCTTTGTAACCATACCAAGGTCGCCATGAACACCTTCTGCAGGATGGAGATATAGAGAAGGAGTTCCGGTACTTGCAAGTGTTCCAGCAATTTTGCGTGCAACAGCTCCAGACTTTCCCATGCCGGTAACAACTGTTCTGCCTTTACAATCAAGAATGAGATTAGCAGCATCTACGAAGCGGTCATCAAGCCGTTCTCTTACTTGCTTGATAGCTTCTGCTTCTATTTCAAGAACTTCTTTTGCTCTGTTGAGCATGATAATACTCCCTAGTTTAAGTAACACTATAATAAAATTATATCAAATTAGCCGCCAAAAAAATAGACCAGGGAATATTGATGTATACAATGTCCTGATCTATGTTTTTTACTTGTGTTTATTTAGTTGTGAATGGATTGCACATGTGGTGATAAACAGAACCAATCACAAATATGACCATCATATATATAA
>JAPXND010000093.1:0-10398 GCA_033808695.1 Armatimonadota bacterium | reverse complement strand
AGATACAGCTAGGTGAGTCCAGAAGCGATCAGTATTTCCTGGCCTCTACTACCGGTGAAGCCTATGGCGCTAAGGCACCCCAAGCCGATGAACCGACCATCTTGTATTACTATGCCCAGGACTTGGAACCGGACACCCGCTACTACTTTTCGGTGCGAGCGGTGAATAAGGATGGTGTTTCCGGATACAAGGCTTATCATTGCTCCCAGACAGCTGGAACGTTCTGATGATATAGAAGAATTGGTTCAATCTAAAAAGTTTTCCTGTGCACGGCGATCGAGAAAAGATTCGCCTTATGGAAGCTATGATGTAATGATTTTAGATACATTCGGTGAGTTAGCCAAAGTATATGCAGCAGGTTCGGTAGCGTTTGTTGGCGGAACATTAATACCAAAAGGTGGACATAGCATTATTCAGCCTATACTTCAAGGGAAACCAGTTTTTTTTGGACCATATACATTCAAGACTCGCGATATTGCCTCACTTGCTATTTCATCCGGAGTAGGATTTCAAGTTGCTGATGAACATGAGCTTGCTGATATGATAGTTGCACTTCTTTCAGATACCAAGGCGCTGGTTGATATTGAACGTGCATGCAAGAAGCTTGTAGCAGAAAATAAGGGTGCATCTGCAAGATGTGCCAAAGCAATTGTTGAGACTATGAAATCCGGTGTGGAGGCTGGAAGTGCCTCATAGCCAGCGAGCTTTAAAATATCTTGAAGACATAGTTTATAAAAGAAACCAAAGTATTTTTGCATCATTTATCAGAATCATTCTTGTTTTACTGTCATTTGTATATATTATATCCATAAAAATATATATGAAATTGATGGACTATGGTTTATTAAGGAAACACCGACTTAATGCACCTGTTATAAGTGTCGGAAATATAACAGTCGGCGGTACCGGTAAAACACCGTTTGTTCAATACCTTGCTAAAACTCTATTGGAGTTGGGATGCAAGACAGCTATATTGAGCTATGGATATGGTGGAAAGCTAAAAGGTGAATATGGTGTGGTATCTGATTATGATGCAATCTTATTGGATGCCGCAGCAGCCGGCGATGAACCTGTAATGCTTGCAGAATCACTTCCGGGAATACCGGTTATTGTATCAAAGCACAGACATATAAGCGGTTCGAAGGCCATAGAACTATTCAAATCAGATGTGCTGCTGTTAGATGACGGGTTTCAGGTATGGAAGTTATACAGAGATTTAGACATAGTGCTTCTGAACATTAACAATCCATTTGATAACAGGCATACACTTCCAGCAGGGAAATTACGAGAACCTGTATCTGCACTTAAAAAAGCCGGATGTGTTATAGTTACCGGTGATTTTGATGAGAGAAAATTTGATGAAATAAGAGATACAGTGCATGCAATATCCCATGATATACCTGTAATAAGCGCCGAATATGCACCTGATAAAATCATCTTACTGTCTGATGGTTCAGTTCACCCTATTGAATATATTCAAGGGAAGAAAGTTTTTGCAATTTCATCAATCGGAAATCCTGCTTCATTTAGGAATACGCTTCAGTTATTAAAATTGGAAGTTGTGGGTATATACGAATATATTGATCATTATAGTTACACACAGAGTGATGTAGATACAATTTGTTCTCTGGCAGCTGCTAAATCAGCGTCATTTATTATAACAACTACAAAAGACGCGGTTAAGCTTAAAAACTATAATTTTACAATTCCGGCAGCAGCAGTATCTATAAAAATGAGAATATCTGATGAGGAAAGATTAATCAGAATTATTAAAAAAACAGTCAATAAAAATGACAATAAATAACTTAAACAATATACAACGTATACTTATAATTAAGCTTAGTGCCATTGGTGATGTAATTATGGCAACACCGGCAGCCAAGGCAATAAGACAAAAATATCCTAACGCGTATATAGCATGGGCTATTGAAGAAAAATCCCTCAACATACTAAAAGGCAATCCATATGTTGATGAAATTATTGTTGTAAAGCGCAAGTGGTCTACTAGAAAAGGGATAATAGAAGGCATAGGGGTCATAAAAGGTATATTGGCAGCTAAAAGAGATTTGCAAAGCAAAAATTTTGATATAGCTATTGATCTTCAAGGATTAATGAGAAGCGCACTTTTAGGAAAGATATCGGGAGCCAAAATAAGACTTGGGTTTGACAGTGCAGGTGAAGGTGCACCATGGTTTTATACATTAAAACTAGAAAAATCAAATAGAAAACCTCATGGACCATTAGATTACCTGTCATTACTTAAGCTGATTGATATTCATTCAGATGATATTGATATGCTGGCGCCATACAGTGATGATGATATTAAATATGTTGATAGTTTGATAAAAGAGTTTACTGATGGAAATGAGCTGCTGCATATTGCTGGATTGTGTCCATCAACTACATGGGCTCAGAAGCATTGGACTGAATCTGGGTGGGCTGGTTTAGCTGACATGCTGTCAAAGGATTACGGGCTGCTGCCTGTATTTATGGGTTCTTCGGCAGATAATAAGCTAATAAACAGTATACAAAGCAAAATGTTAGAGAAATCTATAAATGCTGCAGGAAGAACTGATTTGAATCAAGCGTCGGCATTTATAAGCAGGTGCAGGATTATTGCTGCTGTAGATACTGGTTTGCTGCATATGGCAGTAGGCTCCGGACGTCCGACAGTGGGAATTTTTGGACCAACAGGCTGGAAGCACCTGGCTCAAAAATCAAATTTCCGCCCTGTGGCATCTGAATGTCCATATAATGCCGCGCCCTGCTTAAGACATCCGGTTTGCAAGGAATTTGACTGCATGAAATCGCTTAAGGCAAAAGATGTAATAGATGCTGTAAGAGATTGGCTTTAATCATAATGATATTTTGTATTTGCAGGAGTAAGTTAAAGTTATGTCGCACAGAAGAACAGTTTATCTTCTTGCATACTATCATTCGCATACCGAATTATTTAAACTAATAAAGAGAGAGTTTCCCTCAGATATTAATGTAAAACTGAAACTTGTTTATTACCTTATACCAAGAAGTTTGTTTTGCAGTTTTCATCGTCCTGAAAGCATATCATTTGAGAAACTTAATCAAATAACGGAGCCATACAGGAAGCAGATATTGTGCAGCAACCCAAAGCAGAATACACCAGCTTGGAATGCGAGAATAGAGCATAGAGCAATTCAATGGTATAACTTGTTCTTGAAAGAGCTTAGAGATGTTGATATTCTTGTAGTATGGGGTGGATTTACAATTCCGCTTGCAGCTGCGCTCACAGCAGCACGAGAATTAGGGAAAAAGACACTTATATGTGAGAATGGTGTGTTAGCCGGTACAATTGCAATAGATCCTGAAGGCGTAAACTATACATCTTCATTGAGCAGAAAGACGCCTGAGTTCTATCGCTCTATACCTATCGGTGATGATTTGGATGATCTCTTTCACACTGTTTGACCGCAAAGACCGTTAAGAAATGCTGTACCGAAATCTCACATTAATGCAGCGGATGATGATAAACCGCTGCCAGAGAGATATTTGCTGTATGCAATGCAGGTGTATGATGACAGTCAGATTAGATTGTTTTCTCCCTATTATTCAAGTATGTTTGAATCAGTAAGGTATGTTTATAATCAAATGATGGAATATAATGAGAAATTCGGTGATAATCTAAGACTGGTGGTAAAAGAGCATCCATCGGATTATGGACGAATTGACTACACTGAGTTAAGGGAGACACTGCCCGGAACAATGTTCTTAAGGAATACACCTGTTCGAGAAGCAATTAAAGGGTCTTTGGCTGTTATAACCATAAACTCATCCGTGGCAGTAGAAGCAATGTTTTATGGTTTGCCGGTTGTGACCCTTGGGCTGGCATTCTTCAATGTGCCGGGTTTGGTTAATCACCTGACACCTGATGATAGTCTTGCAGATACATTGCCGATGTTATTATCAGAACCGGTAGATAACGAGCTGCGCAAGCACTTTCTTTATTATCTGTGGAAATATTATCTTATTCCACATCCATGTAAAACTTCTGATGGAGCTAAGAAAGGTGCAGATAGAATAATAGAAACTATGAGATCTTAATGAATAGACATAATAAAATAGCTTGTCTGCATATGAATCAATTGGGAGATATGCTGTTTTCATTTCCTGCCCTATATAATTTGCGAGATTATTTTTCGGATTCGCATATTACAAGTATAGTTCGCAGCAGCAGCTATGAGCTAATCAAGAGAACCAATTTAGTTGATGAAGTTATTATTCGTCCTAGAAGTTCAATAAGTGAGTATTTGCGATTCATAAAAAGGATAAGGTCTAAAAAATTTGATCTTGTTCTTTTATTTTCTACATCTGAAGAAACATGGATACTGTCTCAGCTATGTGGAGCGAAATATTCTATTGGATTTGATCATTTTGCTAAAGGGATGATGCTTGATAAAGTGGTACATTGGACTCCGCCGCCCTCTACCGAAAATGACATTAATCTGGTAAAGACTCTAGGATGTCCTATTATTAAGAAAGATTACCAAGATATAATTCAACTTAATGAAGAAGATATCTCTTCAGCGGATTCGCTTTTGAAAAGAAACGGAGTAGATGATAAATTCTTCATAATGGCTCCTGGAACATCATCAGGCAAAGAAATAAAACGATGGTCGGATGAACTTTTTGCTAAAACAGCAGACAGTCTTTTTGACAAATTTGGTTGTAAATCCATTATAGTGGGTTTGGGCAAAGGTGAAAGCATCACATCACTAAGCAGCAACACAATAGATTTCACTGGCAAAACTTCTATAGCCGTGTTATGTGCAATCCTTAAAAGAGCATCATTGTTTATTGGGGTGGATTCAGGTGTAATGCATCTTGCCGCATCTATGAGAGCGCCTGTTGCAGCGCTCTTTGGTCCAACAAACGAAAATGTAACCGGTCCTCAAGGAGCGGGGCACAGAGTGATTCATTCCGATGTAAGCTGCCGTCCATGCTTGAAAAAGAGTTGTTCAGCAGGGAGAATCTGTATGGCAAATATTTCAGTAGATATGGTTATAGATGGCATAAACAGCATGAATCTAAATATTTGAGGTTTGTATATGCGAAAAATCACTATACTTCATACAGAAGCCTCAACAGGATGGGGTGGACAAGAAATTCGCATTCTCACCGAGATGAGAGCTATGGTGCAAAAAGGACATAGAATGCTGCTGGCATGTCAAAAAGATTCTGGCATTCTGAAGAAAGCTGTTGATTTTGGAATTGAAACATGTTTAGTAGAATTTAATGCTGTTTATGATTTAAAAGGGATTGCAAAATTAAAATCAATCCTTGTAAATGAAAAAGTTGATATATTAAACACTCATAGCTCGAAGGATAGTTGGATTGGCGGAATTGCTGCTAAGCTTAGCAAAAGAATAAAAGTTGTGAGAACACGTCACTTATCTATACCTGTAAAACCTGTATTAAGCAGCAAGATTCTTTATGATTATCTGACAGATGCCATATCCACTACCGGTGAATCTATACGAAACGATTTGATGCAGCGATTACATATATCTCCGGACAAAATTGTATCAATACCTACAGGAATTGATTTAAGCGTTTATGATATAAACAACATTGATACCAGTGCTGCCAGGCGAGAATTTGGTATAGGTGATGATGAACCTTTGATTGGTACCGTAGGTATGATAAGAAGAATGAAAGGTCATACATATTTTGTTGATGCAGCCGCAAAGATTGTTGAGAAATTCCCAAATGCAAAATTTATCATAGTTGGCGGTATTCCGCCTGCAAGCAAAGAAACCATACTGAAAACCAATCTGGAAGGTCAAATAGAATCTTTAGGATTATCAGGAAAATTATTTATAACCGGTTATAGAACGGATGTACCATCATTGGTGGGCGCCATGGATATTTTTGTGCTGCCATCAATTGAGTATGAAGGCGTGCCGCAGGCAATAACTCAGGCAATGGCTATGGGCAAACCGATAGTTGCAAGTGATGTAGGCGCCATAAATGAGCAGGTGATTAACGATGTTACGGGCAAGCTGATTCCGCAACGCAATGCCGATTTAATTGCATCCTCTGTAATAGAGCTTCTGAATAATTCCGAGAAAGCTAAAATGATGGGCGAAAATGGAAGAAAATTGGCAGAAAGCAAGTTCAGTATTGCTTCTATGATTGATAAAACAGAGCAGCTTTACGAAAAAGTGCTGACAGATTAAGCTCAGTGTGAAACAAATGAACAGTCAAAATATATCAGCTTGTATTATAACTTACAATGAGCAGGAAAATATTAGATTATGCCTTGAGAGTTTGAGTTGGGCAGATGAGATTGTTGTTGTAGACAGCGGAAGTATTGATAATACACAGAGTATTTGCAATGAATTTGGATGTAGGTTTATTCATCATGATTGGGAAGGCTATGCCAGGCAGAAGAATTTTGCACTGAGACAATGCCAATTCGCTTGGATTATAAGCATTGATGCCGATGAAGTAATAACTAAAGAGTGTGCAGATGAAATCCTAAGTGTTATAAAATCAACGGATGCAGATATATATTCTATACCAAGACTGAATTATTTTCTTGGGAAGTGGATGCGTCATGGTGGATGGTATCCAGATAGACAGATCAGGCTTTTCAGGAATGGCTGCGGTGAATTTAAAATCGTTCCGATTCATGAGTCATTCCAGCCGTATGATAAGGATGCAAAAACAGCTTATCTTATTAATCCTATGCAGCACTATACATATAAAAGTGTATCGGATTTTATAAAGAAAACAGAAATATATTCCACGCTGGATGCAGAAAGGATTGTAAACCAGGGAAAATCACCTAAATTTATCACAGCAGCTCTTTTGTTATCATTCCCTTTGAAATTTGTTGAAGTATATGTATACAAAAGCGGATGGAGAGATGGTCTGCATGGGTTTATTGCTGCAATGCTGTTATCTGCAAGAGTCTTCCTGCGCACAGTAAAAATATGGGAATAAAATAAAAAAATTACAAAAAAACGATAATATCGGAAGGTATATTCATCATCTGCACATAATCATATCAAATAACAAATTGTGTATAACTAGTTGCCATGTGCATTTAAGGAATAAATAGGGGAACATGAGAGAAAAAATTGTTAGGTTGTCAATAGCGAAGCAGATTGTTAATGAACTTAAACAGCAGGGTAAAAAGGTTGTTTTTACAAACGGATGCTTCGATATTTTGCATATAGGGCATTTGCGATATTTAGAGGAAGCCCGTGAGTTGGGTGACTGCCTTATAGTAGGATTGAATACAGATGATTCGATAAGGCAGCTTAAGGGTTCAGAAAGACCATTTGTGAATGAATTTGAACGTGCCGAAATGCTGTCTGGATTTGGATGTGTTGATTATGTGGTTTTGTTTAATGAATTAACTGCGGACAACATTATCAGTAAGATAGAGCCGGACATATACACAAAGGGCGGAGATATTGCAGCAGATCAGATTCCGGAAGCAGAAACAGTAAAAAAATATGGCGGGAAGATAGTTGTATTATCAAAGACAGAAGGCAAATCAACCACAAAATTAGTATCGCAGGTGCGCAACATAGCCAGTGATATTAATGTCCGCTCTGAGCGAAAAGATAGAATAGCAGGGCTTATTCCAGCACGATTAGCAGCAACACGGCTGCCAAACAAACCGCTGCTTGATATTGCCGGCAAACCTATGATTCAGTGGGTATACGAGCATGCATTGGAAGCGGATTTGCTTGATGAGGTGTTAGTTGCAACGCCAGATGAAGAAATATTCCAGTGTGTAGAATCGTTTGGCGGAAAGGCAATAATGACATCACCGCTGCATAAATCCGGTACAGACAGGCTTGCAGAAGCAGCAAGAAAGATATCGGCTAATATAATAATCAATATTCAAGGTGATGAACCGCTTCTTGAATCATCAACAATCAATATGCTTGCAGAGGCAATGCTGAGCGAGCCGAATGTTCCCATGGCAAGTTTAATGTGTAAGATTTCTGATCCAAGGGAGGAAGAAGATGCATCTGTGGTGAAAGTAGTTGTTGATGCAAAACAGATGGCGCTGTATTTCTCACGATCGAAAATCCCTTATCAGCGCTGCGAGACATCCGCTGTTGTTAACAAGCATATAGGCGTATATGCATATCGGTTGGATTTTTTGCTGGCATATGCCAATATGGAACAAACGCCGTTGGAAATTGCTGAGTCATTGGAACAGTTAAGAGCGCTGGAGAACGGTTGCAAAATTAAGATGGTTGAGACATCATTCTCACCAACAAGTGTTGATACACATGATGATCTGTTATATGTAAAGAATATTCTGGAGAATAGATAGAATGACTAAGGAAGTAAAAACTGAAGGAATTGTAACAGGAGGCGTTAATCCCTTAACACTAATTAGTGGTCCCTGTATGATAGAGAGCAGAGATTTATGCTTTCAGGTTGCAGAAACCGTGAAATCCATATGCGATGAATTGGGTGTGCAGTATATATTCAAAGCATCATATGATAAAGCAAATCGTCTCTCTGCAACAACCCCACGCGGCCCTGGAATAAGTGAAGGATTGAAAATACTGTCAGAGGTTAAAGAGCAATTTCAAATTCCTGTGCTCACAGATGTTCATGAGGTATATCAGGCAGCTGAAGCTGCCGCGGTTGTAGATGCAATACAAATCCCGGCGTTTTTATGCAGGCAGACAGATTTAGTTGTGGCTGCAGCCAAAACAGGAAAAACCATTAATATAAAAAAAGGACAATTTTTAGCTCCTTCAGATATGAGCAACATTATAAAGAAGGTAGAATCAACAGAAAACACGAATATACTTGTAACGGAACGAGGCGCCTCGTTTGGATATGGAAATCTTGTTGTGGACATGCGCAGTTTGGCAATAATGCGCGATATGGGTTACCCTGTGGTATTCGACGGTACACATAGCGTCCAGCGCCCCGGAGGACTTGGAACATCAACCGGGGGAGACAGAGAATTCATTCCTCACCTGGTGCGGGCAGCATGTGCTGTAGGAATTGATGCACTCTTCCTAGAAGTGCATCCCAATCCGTCGCAGGCTCTGTCAGATTCTGCAACAATGCTTCCATTGGCAGAATTGAAGAAGGTGCTGCAGCAAGCAGTAAATATAGATAAAATGGTAAGAGTAGAACAATTTTTACAATAATTTTGAGGAGAAGATAAATGGCAGAAAAGGTAAGAATTGGATTAATCGGATGTGGCGGAATAGCCAATCACCACGTAAGTCAGTTGATGGAAATACCAGAGGCTGAGATTGTTGCGCTGAATGATACCAGCGCAAAAAGCATTGAAGCAATGCAAGAAAGATTCCCAAAATTGAAGGGGCTTCCAGTTTTTGATGATTACAAAAAGATGATCAACGAAGTAGAAATGGATGCGGCAGAAATTTCCACCCCTCATACACTGCACTTTGAGCAGGCTATGGATGCAATGGAAAAAGGTTTGCACATTCTTATTGAAAAGCCAATGGTGTGCAAGGTTGAGCATGCAAAAAAACTTATAGAAAAACAAAAGGAAACTAATAGTGTTATTGTATTGTCATATCAACGGCACTATATGCCTCAGTTCAGGTACATGAAAAATGCTGTATCTAATGGAGAATTAGGCGAGATAACATATGTTGCAGCGCTTCAGGCTCAGAACTGGAAAAAAGCAGTTGCAAATACATGGCGTCAGGTACCTG
This sequence comes from Armatimonadota bacterium, assembly GCA_033808695.1. GTDB lineage: Bacteria > Armatimonadota > UBA5829 > DTJY01 > DTJY01 > JAPXND01. Next base: position 688 of record JAPXND010000093.1, on the reverse strand, counting down.
AGTTGAGCGGCGGAGGACAGCTGAATGATTCCGGAAGTCACTTAATAGATATCATACTTTGGATAACCGGACTATCAGTGGAAGAGGTGTTTGGTGTGGTAGATAACTGCGGTACACCGGTTGATATCAACTCTGCACTTACTATTAAGTTTACAAATGGTGCGCAAGGAACAGTTAGTGTTATCGGCGATTCACCTACATGGCATGAAGACTTCACCATTTGGGGCGAGAAAGGTGTTCTATTCTATCGAAACGGAAATCTTACACGGTTTGATGAATCAGGGAACCAGATAGAGATAACAGAAATGCCGGAAGCAAGCAATCCAGATAAGAATTTCATAAACGCCATATTGGGCAGGGGTGAAGTTGAATCTCCAACCATAGGCGGCTTGAGAGTAATTGAGCTTACAGAAGCTGCTTGGACATCAGGAAAGATAAATTCACCGGTAAAGGTTGAAAATTTGTAAAAAAATGATATAATAGCAGGGATGAATATGTAATTTAAATTCATCCCTCTGTTATAAAATGCTAACATTATTAGTATAAAAACTATCATAACAACACATTATTGGGTTTTGTACATTAAACAAACAAAAGTTACAATAGGTCAATAAAAGAATTGAGATATTGGGAAGCGGAACGCCAGTTATGAACCAAAAGAGGTGCATTGTTAGACCTCTTCATGTAT
>JAPXND010000092.1:0-10544 GCA_033808695.1 Armatimonadota bacterium | reverse complement strand
GACAAACGTCACTGTTGAATACATTCTGCCACATTCATACGCCTTTATACGTTTCCATAATCCGAACATTCAACGGGTTGTGGATTGGGTTGGCGCTGGGAATTATTCTATGGCTTATATTGGATTTCCGCAGTAATAAGCCATCTAAGAGCGAGCAATAACAATTGGAACAAAAAAAACGTATGTTATTATCAGGATATTACGGATTTTCTAATGCTGGTGATGAAGCGATATTATCAGCGCTTGTATCAAGTTTGCGTGCAGAAATGGATGCAGATATCACGGTGCTTTCTGCATCTCCTGAAGATACATCAGAGCTGTATGAGGTTGATGCTGTACAGCGAATGAGTTTGAAGCATGTGCTTGGTGCGCTTGACAACTGCGATATGCTGATAAGCGGCGGCGGCAGTTTGCTTCAAGATGTAACAAGCATGAAATCGCTTATATACTATCTTTCCATTATAAAAATGGCGATGATGAAGAAAAAGAAGGTAATGATTCTCGGTCAAGGAATCGGACCACTGAAGAAGGGCATATCCAGATACTTGGCAGGCAGAACTCTTAATAAAGCAGACATGATTACCGTTCGTGATGCACAGTCTAAGGAGCTTTTGCGAGAAATCGGTGTGAAAAAGCCGGAAATAACGATAACCGCGGATCCAACGCTGATGCTTTATCCTGCACACAGAGATGCAGTAGATAAACTCTTATTGGAAATAGGCATCGAACCGGATGATGAGGTATTGGCTGTATCGCTGAGGGATTGGGGGGATGCTGCCGGATTCACAGAATCGTTGGTTTGTGCATTCAATGAGATATCCGCCAAAATACCGGCAAAGATACTCTTTTTAACAATGCATTTGCCGGATGATGTAAAGATATCTAAAGAATGTGCCAAGGCAGTGCAAAACAGTGCAGTTCAGCCGCAGAGATGGAGTGCAGAAGAGCTTATCGGGGCGCTGGCAAGATGCAGAATGACAGTAGGCATAAGACTTCATGCGCTTATATTAGCAGCATCAGCGGGCACGCCTTCCGTTGGTATTGCATACGATCCGAAGGTGGAACAATTCTGTAAATCTGCTGGTCAGGTATATATCTCTCTGCATGATTTGTTGAATGGAAAGTTGGCAGATACAGTGGTTCAGCAATGGTTAAACAGCAATCAGAGCAGAGAGGAGCTGTCTAAAATGCTTCCTGATATGAGAGAGCTGGCGCGTTTGAATATATATAAGGCTATAGAAGCGCTGAAGAGAAGCTGAGTGATTTGGATTTGTCAATCCATGCACGGGTAATATTTAAAACAGGATGCAAAACAGGTTTAAATATTTAAATTATCGGTAAATACAAACCATTCTATGTTATTATAATTGTGTATAATACAGAAAGGAAGCAGTAAATGAAAAATATTAGTAGATTTTTAATTGCTGCGGCTATTATGGCAATAGCAGCCATGCTTATTGCAGGCTGTGGCGGAAGCAATGGATCATCAGAATTTCCCGGCGGTGGTACAGGCGGATACAGTGATGTTAGTGGAACTGTATCAGACATAAACAGAAACACTATCACAGATGCAACAGTATGGTCAGATTCTGATTCTGCCAAAACCACAAAATCACTTGCATCAGGGGCATATAAACTGTTAAGAGTTGAAAGCGGATGGAGAAACATCAAAGCTAAAACTAAAATTAACGGCAAGACGTGGGTGGGTTCTACAGCTGCGCTGGTATTAAAAAATGAACCTACAATGAATATTAATATCACATTATCACCATTAACTGCAGTAACAACAATCAGCGGAGTAGTTAAAGATGATGATGGTTCACGTGTAAGCGGTGCAAGAGTGCTTTTCACTATGCGGACAGTCTATCCTGCCGACCAAACACGTGCTGATGATGGGTCATATGGCTCTATTGTTGCCATAACTAACAATCAAGGACAGTATACACTTAAAGATGTTCCGGTTGGCGTAACAGGTATAGTAGCGGCATCAAAAGTTGGCTTTTTCAACCGTGAGTATGAAATAGATACCGTGAACACTGATGAGATTGTTAATTTTACATTAGTTCCTGCATCTTATACTAAGCTGCCTTATACACCAAGCCTTGAATATATCGAATCATACACGGCGCCAAGCAGTGTATCGGTGGCATCTGTGGATGGCAATTCAGATATGCAGGCTTATAAAGCAATAAAAGCAATGGTATCTCCAAGATTCAATAAAGCAGTTCCCGGTAAAAGTGTAAAAACCAAGATGGCATCAACACCAGCCGGCTCATTGATTGAAATAGATCTATATTGGAATGCATTTTCAGATAATGATTCACGCGAGGTTGCCGGATATGGAATATATCGCACCGAGACATCAACAAGTGAGCTTAGAGCTATTGACTTTATAAGAGATCCATATGCAAACTTCTATGGAGATATGGGATCTGAGATTACTCCTAATCAACCTTATTATTATGCTGTAACTGCTGTTGATGTGGTATATCTTGATAGTTATGGAAATTTTGAAGACGGCGCCGAGAGTGATTTAAGCAATGTGTTGAATGTAAGACCTCTTGGACAAATGTCAATTACAAGTCCAAATAACATTACGGTATCGCAAAACCCAATATTTTCTTGGAACAAGTTGACCAATGCAGCAAAATACAGAGTGCTTGTATTTGATAAATTCCCTGCATATAGTATTGTACCAATCATAGATCGGTATGAGACCGGATATACTTACAGCTACACTGGTTCAGCATTGAAAAGCGGGGGAAAATACTACTGGGTGGTGCTTGCATCTGATTCATCAGGCAGGGCATTTTCATACAGTAAAATATACAACTTTGATGTTCAGTAGTTAATTATGAAAAGGTGGATATCTACATTTACGGTATTGATAATAATCGCCGGAATCATATGGTCGTTTGAGTATCTGCGTGATATGCATCCGGGTGCATACTCTGCAAAGCTTGACCAGAGCGGCATGGAAAATATATCAATGCGGTTTAAGGGTATCCGCCTTATTGGCAAATCGCAGGGAAAAAAGCTGTGGGTGTTTACCGCAGACAGTATTGATATAAGCCGCGATCGTCAGAATGCTTTGTTTTCTGGCAGAATTAATGGCAGCATTTTAAAAAATGAAGAACCTGCCGTTGGGATATCTGCAAGTGAACTGCTGTATGGCATTTACACCCGAAACATAAGGATTCCGGGAGATGCTGTGATTAAGGTTACAGATGGACCAACCTTGAATGCAAAGGATATCTCTTGGGATAATGCAAATTCAAAGCTTATGTGCAGCGGCGGAATAAATGCATCAATCGCTGGAAGCACACTGCACGGAAAAACAATGACTGCAGATTTGAATGCTAAAACCATATTAATAACCAAAGTCAAAGGTGTAATACGCATTCCAGAGAAATAGCTATGATTAGAGACAAAATTAAACGAAGAATCCCTTATATAAGGTATAGTATATTTGTATGCGCCGCAATATTCGCTATGGCATTATGTTATGGGATATTGACAGGTTATGCTCAACAGACAGCTGCTCCTGTAAAGTATACCGAGGTAAAATATTCTGCCGATTCATCATCCTATAAGTGGGAAGGCGATGACCGCATTTTGATGCTTGCTGGAAATGTGAAGTTTGTGCAGGGAGATACAATACTTACGGCAGACAGAGTTGATTACAGAGAGCAATCCGGCACAGCAACAGCAGCAGGTAATTTGAAAATCCGTGATGACAGAAATTCTGCATCAGCCAACACTGCAGTTGTTTACTTTAAAGAGAAAAAAGGTTCTATGTTCGGAAATGTTGTAATGACTATAATACCAAAACCAGCAGCAGACCAAAGCAGGAAAACGATTCAGAGCCAGATGAAGGGCGACATCACAATTACATGTGAGAAGCTGGATTACTTCTATAAAGAGAAACGCACAGTGGTTCCCAGTGCAGTGAAAATTGTGCAGGAACAGCGAACTCTAACTGCCGACAGCGCCGTCTTCTCCAACAAGGATGAAATTCTGGAATTGACCGGAAATGTAAATGCACAGGACGGAAAGGATAAACACAATTTTACATCGCCCAAAGTGAGAATATCATTAAAAGAAGACAATCAGTGGATTGAAGCGGATAAGGCATCCGGCACCTTCTATATAAAGGATGAAGATATTGAATCGCCTGCGGAGGATGAATCTCAGCAAAAATCAACAATTCCGACAGATAATTCAACAAAAGAGGTAAAATGATGCCAGATTTAATCGTTCCATTATATGATTTGCCCGACAACGTAAAATTATTGAAATCCTTACAGAAAAAAGGAATTGTCATACGGCATGCAAAACCCTGGGAACTGGATGCAGTGGCGGAGTTTATCAATATCCATTTCGATAAAGGGTGGGTAAGTGAAACCTCTGTTGGCTTCAGCAGCAAACCCATAAGTGTGCTTATAGCATTGGATGGTAATCAAATAGTAGGATTTGCTGCATATGAGGCAACCGCCAAAGCGTTTTTCGGGCCTACCGGTGTAGATGAGGCATATCGCGGAAAAGGCATTGGCAAGGCGCTGCTTATTGAATCGCTTGCAGGTTTGAGGAGCATGGGCTATGTATACGGGTTCATAGGTTCACCAGGCCCGGTAGATTTCTATCTGAAAGCCGTGAAAGGAATGCTTCTGCCCGGTGATTATACATCAATATATCAATATAAAAAAGCTGTAACTAATTTTTAAGCTTGTTCAGCTTCAGACTTATATATAAATAAAAAGCATCGGAGACCACTCTTCATGGAACTCCGATGCTTATAGTATTAATGGACTAAATCCTCAGAATCTTATATGTCCCAAACATACTCGATTAACTCCTCGCCAAACTTCCATCTGCGGGGAGTTGTAGTATACAGCCAGTCAAGCGGCTCACCCACCGGCTGAATCATAGATGCCCGTGCAAACGCCTTCTTTACGGCGCTTACCTGTTCGGCGCCCATTGCTTCCGGCTCAGCCGATATAAACAGAGGGGTTCCGCTTTTTGCAAGAACATCCAACCATCGTTGGTTCATCTCCCACGGAACCTTCCGCGTAAGTCCTATGCAGTCGGCATCTGTAGCAAAAAACGCCCCATGCTGTGCCGCTCGAAACGCCAAAGTGTTTACGCCCATTTTTCGTGTGCGCTCCCACTCCATACCGCTGGTATCGTCACCTGTGCGCTGTAATTCAAACAAACCCGCGGTTAAGTGCCCGAATGTATTGCATCCAATAATTAAGCTGTCCTTGACGGCTTCTCTTATAACCTTATACATATTCAAAACAATCTCGGCTGTTGTTTGTGATCTGTCATAAAAGCTCCAACCGGGATTTGTCATTTCCATCCCCATATCATACGACCATCTGCCCATGATATCAAAGCTGGTGAAATCGTGTTTTATCAGCTTGTATCCCCAATCATGGAGTGTCCGCATATCACTCCCAATCTTCTCCAGATTTTCGGGAATGCTTGGATCTAGAATTGGAGCATTATAGCCCGGTGTAGTATTTCTGCAGTCTGGAAGGAGTAGTGACGGCGAAAACCCACTTGGCACTGCAAGCGGTCTGTTCCAAATACCCGGTCTTACATCTTTACTTGCAATCTCTTCCGCCAAACCCTGCATATCCGGAAATCTCTCATTTCCCACAGTCCAGTCACTTCCGTTAGCCGCTTGGTCCCAAACTCCGGCATCCTTTGCCCATCCCGCATCAATAACCATATACGGGCGGTTAGGTACATCCGGCGAATATGATGTAATCATATCAGTATTTTTAATAACTCTGTCATGGGAGCTGTCGCCATATGCGTAATACCAGTTATTCCCTCCATACACAGGATGATTCGGCATTCGCGGTGAATCACACATAATGCGGCAGAATTCCTGTGCTGCCTTAAATGGTGATTCATCCTTATGTCCATCTCTCACAACAACTTCCGCTGCATTGAGAGTCCTCCCGTTTAGAAGAACTCCGTTTCCGCCGGATCTTACGTCAAGTATTAATGTTATACCCTTTGAATCTGCCCGCCACGATGCAAATGATGATGCCCCCGTTTTTACACCATACCCGCAGGATATTGTTCCGTCAAACAGAATAAAATACCATGGCAGCACTCTGTCAGATATAATACCGCGCCATTCAAGGTCGCCATCACCGCGCTCCCATGCATCTCCAAGTATCAACGAATTAAAGGGAAGTTTTCCGTACCATTTAAGACCTACTCGCATAAGTGCGTCAGTTTGTGATGTGATATAAACCTTGATAGAATTGGGTTTAACATCTAATTTCACTTCTGAGCTGCCATATGCAAACAGATTATCTGAGCGTGATTCCATCTTGTTGGTTTCATTCTCAGTTTCTATCCAAACATTATCAGGCGTCCGAAAAATATCAATATTCATACAATCCTCCTTATTTATTAATAATAATCTATGATATGTATTCACTGCATTTAAACTATGTTATCCATTAGTTCAATATCTGCATTAAAAATCCTGCTTAGTCCGTCAGCTCTCTTATTTACCAATATTAATAATGACTATAATGAACAAATGAAGGATTATTCTTAGCTATGGTGAATAATATATTAAGTACCTATATTTATGTATTATTATTTACCTCAAGGAGGGCTTATATGCTTAAAGTAAGAATATTTCATGGCAATGCGGTAGAGAAACTGCCGAGAATCACAGAGCAGATGAATGAATTTATGAGTGAATTCGATAAAGAAGATATTGTATCTGTAAACACTACGGAGATAGGGTCTCCTGATAAAGATGCAGGATACAGCTATACAGTTTTAGTGCTGTATAAGCCAAAATCGCAATAGCTGTTTAGTTTTGCAATATAAAATGCAGAAGGAGGTATCACTTTAATATTAGCGGCGCCTCCTTTTGTATGCTTTAAATCTATCAAGTTAGAAAATAAATGTTCTGTATGTATTTACTCCCATTATCCATCCTAAAAGCGACCACAGCGCTGCTATTATATAATCTCCAAGTATCAGTCCAAGAAAGAATGGGATTGCAGCCCTGTACATTTTTACTCCGCCATACCTTACAATAAGTCCTTTTATGAACCATCCAATGAAGATAGCCGACCAGAAATACTCTAATGCATAACTGTTGGCAAGAGCATATCCTATGGGATGAAACGGCCACCAGAAGAACTTTGTTTTAAGCGCTGCAAGAGCAAGTGTAATTGCAGCTCCTATACCTGTAAACGTCAATGCAAGCCAGTCGGTAGGTTTTGGGTTGTCACTCCATCGCTGCAGCCGTCCGAATGCCTCATTTCCTATACCTGTAGTGTAAGACATGATGTGTCCTGTTGCCTGACCGTTTCTGTAGAAAATATCGAGAAGCGCCCAAAAGGATGCAACTGTTCCAACAACTGCTGCAAGTATAATTGCAATTAAAATGCGCCTGCCTTCCATTTTTGTATCTTGTCCCATTTTAAATGCTTCCAATTGATGAGGCATAGGGTGTGATCTATAACCTCGGTTGAACCAAAACATAAAAGAAAGCATTGTTAAATTCTGTTGGCCAAGCGTATTTGTGCCGAATATTGCCACCATCAGATTTTCTGGATTTACCCAGTTCAACTCATGTGCTGGCGGACCAAGCTCTGCCCTTACTCTTGTAATGCCTATTGAAAGGATAAAGTAGAATCCGAAGTAGATAAATGGCAGCCATAATGACATTCCCGACAGCGTGCACATTGCAACTAAAAGCCCCAGTCCCACAAGGATGCCAAGAATTGCAGCGCGATATGACATGCCGGATTCTTCATCGTACCCTCCATCCTTAGAATGAAATGCACTATGAATTACCGATTGCAAGTGCTTCCTGGAGGTCCATAACAGCGCAATTGAAAGTCCTACCCAGGCGCCAGTTCCCTGTTCCTGAACAAATGGAATACGTGTAAGAGATGGAGGAGCACCGGCATCTCTAAATCCCCATGCAACGCAGCCAACATCAATCAATCTGCGCATTATATAGAAAAACCAGCACGAAAAAGATAGATCCAACGGCAGGAAAAATGCTATGCCTATTGCAAATGGAAAGAAACCAATAGGTATAAATCCCAATCCGTTCCATGGCGGAGTGAGATATGTAAGATTTATATTCTGCAGCTTAAGATGCATGCTTGGCATATCGGGATAGAAAAAGTTTATATTGTTGATGGTCTGGATTATTACCGGAACAGCAAAACCTATCCACATTATTTTATTGCTAAAGAAGCCTTTTTGCGCACCTGAAATTGCAAGGGGAAGCTGTATTATAGGAAATGTAAGCCGTTCTCTTTCAGTCCACTGCTTTCTTACAATTACATTCATACAAAGCATAATATAAGTAAGAATAAGCACAAATACTATCCAGAAAAGAACAGGAATAATCCAAACTTCAATGGTCTGCCACTTATAAAGGGTAGATCCGCCCATGTAGTATTCCTTAAGGGCATCCATGTCCCGAGGAGCTATCCAAGATGGAACATCGCCAAAAAACCTTGAGAACTTGTTGGATGAATCAGCAAACCAAAACAAGTGTCCCAGTGTTGGAAGAAGATTCTCAAGCGAATCCCTTCCCATAATAGCCGATGCAATGCTTAACATTATATATATGGTAATCAGTTCCGTGGGCATCAATGCAATGGATGGGAATCGCATGTGTATAAGGGCGTTTATCGCAGTGAGTGTCATTATAATGAAGATAACATGAAAAAACAGACTGACACAGGTAGAATCCAGAGAATTCCACTTAACCTCCATTACCGCCATCCAATAGCAGTTTATTGGTATCAGCAATAAGCCAAGAATTATCGACCTTGTGCTGACCTTATGGATTCTGGAACGGTTCTCTGCAGTATTATCATTTGTATGCAATGGTATTGTTCTCACTTCTTGCAAATATTTTTGTTAAATTCGCTCACATATACTTAATATGATTAGCCACAATCTCCCATAATCCTTCAATGATAAATAATATGCAGAAAATAAAATCTGCCGAAAACCCCATTGACAAACATAGAATAAAGTGTTACTGTAGTGTTGTTTATAGCAATATAGTAAAATTAAACAATTATAAACAACATCTCCTTTACGCACCGTCAGATACATTGATAAACAAACTGGATAAATTTCTTAAAAAATTTTTGAAGTAAATTCTGGGAATTGTATACTAAATATATAGGAACCTTATTCCGACCTCATGGAGGGGCATCCGCTGCAGTGGACGGGAAGGCTGCATTGGAATAAACTATTTTCACTCACGGAGGTAAATCGAGATGAAAAATGTCATTAAAAACACCAAGTTTTTGCTGATAGCAACAGCTGTTATCATTTTGGTTATAGTATCAACAATGTTGTTAACAGGAAAGACACAAAAAAGTGAAGAAATTGAAAGGCCGCTGCTTTCTAAGGAGATGCTTCTTAATGTATTGGTTGGTCCTGAAGAACTGCCATGGGATGCTGTATTAGGTTACTTTTATATTGGTTCTGATGTTCCTATGGCTACATTTGGGTCATACGATTATCAACTTTTATTTGAAGAAAAGTGGTATGGCAGGCCTTGTGAAAGCTATGGCGATAATAGATTCCCTGAATCAAGCATCAGGATTACAGCTTTAATTGCAAATTCGCCTGAGGATGCTATAGACATAGCTTCTGAAGAAGCGCAATCATATGCAACATCACTTAAAAAAGTTGTAGATGATGAAAATATATCAGAATTTGCAGATCATGCATGGGGTATATCAAGCGCTCATGTGGGTGCTAGTCAAGGTGCAAGGATAATATTTACTAGAGGCTCAGTAATATGCGATATAAGTGCAGATAATAAAAATGGTATCAGCTCTCAGTTATTTTTAAATTTCGCTGCTATGATAAGCCGCAAAATAGACGCCGCACTTGCCGGCAAACCTGAACCAATACCGATACTTCCTCTTACATATCAAGAATTGCAAGTTGATATAGATGGCGCCTTTGGAATGCGCAGTATTGGTGCGTACCTGTGGGGAAAAGATAGCAAAAACATAGCATTGTATGATGTAAATGGTGTTGCCCGTTCACTCCCTGCCAAACAGCTAAGCAATGGTGATTATTTGGTTCCACTCCGCCATGCAGGAGCAATTCTTGGACCGGATGGCATACTGGAAAAACGCAATGAATTACCGGAAATGAAAATAACAATGATGGGAAAAACAATGGTTTTCTACCAGAACAAGTCGGAGATACTGGTAAATGATAAAGAGGTAAAACTGAGTCGTCCGATTGAGTTCAGAGGTGGTGAAGTTTTGGTGCCGTTGACATCGTTGGTGCAAAAGGCGCTTGGAAAGAAAATCAGCTGGAGCCAGCGGGGGTCTACTATGATTGGCAAAGTAGAATGACAGCATGAATCAAGGTATGGGAGGACGGTATATATCCGTTCTCCCTTTTTTTGTTTCATAATCAAATGCTTAAACATATTAACAAATCAAAAAACAGTTATAGCATAAAAAGCCTCATACATCATTCACAAACATGGAGTGGCGTCC
>JAPXND010000091.1:0-10554 GCA_033808695.1 Armatimonadota bacterium | reverse complement strand
CAGAACTTCATGAGGATACAAGCCCCATAGATTACTGGTGGCTTAAGTAATAAATCAAGTGTATAGTGGATGTATGCATACATCCACTATATCTCTTACCCACGCAATACCTCATCATGAAAAGCCAGATAGTTTTCAAGCGGTATGGAATTGTCCAACTCAGTGGAACTGCCTATAAGCAGCTTTCCGTCAAATCCGGTCTCATTTATTATATTACGTGTTTCCTTTCTTACTTCTTCAGGGGCGCCAAAAGGCAGCAAGTGTGTAACATCAACTCCGCCAACAAGAATTAAATTCGGATATTTCCTGCGAATTTGATAAATATCCATTCCTGCTGCTCTCTCAATAGGATTCAATCCATCAATTCCAGCAGAGATTAACTCTGGTATAATATCCATTATATATCCATCGGAATGAAATATAACTTTCAACCCGTGTTTGTGACATTCATCACATATCCGCGCGATATCCTCAAAAAAACCAATTTCATTAAACATATCCTTACTAAACATAAGTCTATTTTTGTATGCCACATCCGAATATATCATGGCAAGCGGGCTTGTGTTTTTGTTTGCCATCAGATTTATATACCTGTAAGTTGATTTCTCAATTGCCCTTAACCACCTAAGAGTCAATTCACGTTCATCAGCCCAAAGATATGAAAACATCTCTAATCCGCAACAACTAAAACAAGCAGTATTGATTGCGGCAGAAGGCGTACAGTATATGAAAATTGTTTCTCCAAGCTTGCTATTTAAATCTGTATGATGTGCTAATGTCGAGTCCTTCTCCTCATCAGAATAATCACTGGCTGCCTCAGATTGATCTATAAATTCATGAATATATTTTTTCCATCTTTCTATATCAGAAAAAGCATGTTTTTTTATCCAGGATGTCCATCGTGCTGACTCCCAGATATTGCCTATACCGTCAGTCCATGTGGCTCCGTCTATATTCGGCAAAGCAATAAGCCTGGTAGCATCTAAAGTATTTCGCGCAGCTGTTAATGACACATCAAAATCGTCTCCTTCTCCAAACCTCTTTCCAGAAAAATGCTCAATAACAGAATCATTAAGCAGTAAGTCAAATATTGGAGTCCGTTCGGGAGTTTTACCGTTAATAACATCATTTATAAGCGCTTTAGAATTTTTCATGTTATGCCACCACTTGTTTTTATGGGTATATTCAAAAGAATATTATTAAATTCCTCTATCAATTTGTTTATATTCAAAATGAATTTGCAAATAAAGCTTTATTCGTGATATAAATATTAATAAGTTGATACGATATCTGTGTGCTCGGATTTCTATCCGGGCTCATTTTTTGCAAGGTTGATAAATATGATGAATAACAAAAAATTCCTCTCCGGAAATGAAGCTATTGCATATGGCGCATATAAGGCTGGATGTAAACTTGCTGCTGCATATCCGGGTACACCCAGCACCGAAATTCTTGAAGAAATATCTAAATTCAAAGATTCTATCTATTGTGAATGGTCGGTTAATGAAAAAGTTGCTATGGAAGTTGCAATAGGTGCATCATTCGCTGGAAAAAGATCACTTACCGCAATGAAGCATGTAGGACTGAATGTAGCTGCCGATCCACTAATGACAATATCATATGTAGGTGCAAACGGCGGATTTGTTATTGTCACTGCCGATGACCCTGGAATGCACAGCTCCCAAAATGAGCAAGACAATAGATTTTATGCCAAATTCGCCAAAATTCCACTGCTGGAGCCATCCGACAGTCAAGAAGCATATGATATGACTATTGAGGCATTTGATATCTCAGAACAGTTTGAAACGCCTGTCATTTTGCGTATGACAACAAGAACATCTCATTCATCGGGCATTGTTAATTTAGGCGATTTTACTCCAATTCCCGATAAAGGCAAAGAGTATGTTAAAAATGTAGAAAAAACTGTTCCTGTTCCTGTATTTGCTCGTAAAATGCGTGTGGCAGTTGAAGAACGTTTATGTAAGCTTAGCGAATTTTCTGAAAATACTAATCTTAACAGAATTGAATTAGGAAATAATGATGTTGGATTTGTTACTTCCGGTATTTCCTACCAATATGTAAAAGAAGTTTTCCCACAAGCAAGCATTTTCAAATTGGGATATACAAATCCAATTCCATTCAACAAAATCAAATCATTTGCGGAATCTGTTAAGTCGCTATACGTTGTTGAAGAATTAGATCCATTCCTTACAGAGCAGATAAAAGCAAGTGGTGTTATTGTTAAAAACCATAATACAAAATTAAACATCGGAGAGCTTTCACCTCAAAGACTGCAGATGCTTAAGGCAGAAATTGAAAATACTCCATACATTCCTCCTCCTTCTAAAGGTGTTTCCGATAATCTACCATCAAGACCGCCGGTGCTTTGTGCAGGCTGTGGTCATCGAACTGTATTCTATGTGCTTAATAAGCTTAAAGCAACTGTTACCGGCGATATAGGATGCTATAGCTTGGGTATGTTCAAGCCTCTTCAAGCAATGGATACAATTGTCTGTATGGGCGCAAGTATAGGTAATGCACATGGTTTTCAAAAAGCCGGATATAAAAATCGAATAGCAGCTGTTCTGGGAGATTCAACTTTTTTCCATTCAGGCATCACCGGAATGCTTGATATTGTTTACAACAAAGGCGCAAGTACCGTAATAGTACTTGATAACAGAATAACAGCTATGACCGGACATCAGGATAATCCCGGTACCGGCAAAACACTGATGGGTGAATCAACCAAAGAAATAACAATTGAGCAGATTGCAAAAGGAATAGGCGTAGAACGAGTAAGAACAGTAGATTGCTATAACATGGATGAGGTTGAAAACATTTTAAGAGAAGAGCTCGATTCTCTCGAACCTTCAATAGTTGTTGCCAGACGCCCATGTGTTATCGGTGCAAAGATCAGAGCGATTCGTCAATATGATATTGATTTTGACAAGTGCAGAGGATGCCGTGCATGTCTAAAACTAGGATGCCCCTCACTTGAATTAGGTGATAGTGCACCTGATAAACCAAATATAAGAAAAGTAAAAATTAATCCTGTTCTATGTATTGGCTGTGGAATTTGTTCACAAATATGCAAATTCGATGCTATAAAGGAAGTAAGACTGGAGGAGAAATCCCAATGAAAAATTCAATCAATATTGCCCTGGTCGGAGTAGGAGGGCAGGGAACTCTTCTTGCAAGTGAAGTAATATCAAGAGCCGCAATGCTTGATGGCTATGATGTCAAAAAAAGTGAAATTCATGGAATGGCACAAAGAGGCGGCAGCGTTGTCAGCCAGGTGCGCATTGGTGAAAAAGTGTATTCGCCAATTATACCGGAAGGCAAAACTGATATACTTGTCAGCTTTGACCTCCTTGAATCCCTAAGATATGCTGATTCAGTTGCCCCAGAGGGTATTGCTATTATCAACAAGCAGATAATTACTCCGGTTACTGTATCAAGCGGCCAGCAGTCCTGGATAGATGATATAGATGATAGAATTGATAAAGCATTTCCAAATAAAAAAATAATACCGGCACTTGATATCGCAAAAGAACTCGGAAATATCCGAACCGTAAATATTGTAATGACTGGAGTATTATCAAAAGTATCGGAAATTAGCCCGGATATCTGGGAGCAGGCTATATTAGAATTAGTTCCAGCCAAACATAAGAATATCAATCTTGATGCATTTAACAGAGGACGAAATATTGGATAGTCATTCAATGTAAGGGCGGAAACTGATCCGTCCTTACATCTTCTTCTTTTTCTTTTTCACTGTAATTGTAAGATGCTTCTTTCCATATGCCTTAGCTTTTTCATGAGCATTCTTACCGTTAGATAAACGAATATCTACGCGCTTTCCTTTTGGACCTACATCATCGGCAAGATACCATATCCCGTTAATTTTCACTTTGCTTCCTAACGGAATAACCTTAGGATCAACAGCCACCCCAGGTAATGATGCATTAGTTCCGGTATATGTGCGGGATTTTGTACCGCATTTTTTACATGGCGCATGATATGCTGTTACAGTAACTTTTAATATTATGACAACTACTAAAATATTTACCAAGCTGTTTGTAATTTTCATAGAAACGCCTATAATTTAATCAATATTCAAAATTTATTAATCTATTATACAATAATCTCACCAAAATAATAAATTTTATTAATTAATTGCAATTATCACATATTTAAGAAGGATTAATGCAATAAAAAACATAAAATAATATAAATATCAATAGTTATTAATGTTAGATGTTGTTAATTATACTGTAACGAGGAAATTATGGAAGAAATCGTAAAAAAATCGCCCAAACACATGATTGCTGCAGAACGAAGAAGACGTATTTATGAAATTGCTTTGAAAGAAGGATCTGTTATTGTAGGTGATCTTGCTGAGATATTGGATGTAGCAGAAAACACTGTTAGAAATGACCTTGATATTCTACACAATGAAGGTAAATTACTTAGATCACATGGTGGCGCCGTAGCAATAGAAAACAGCTCATTCTCAATGCCATACACTCAAACTAAAGAATCCAACATTGAAGAGAAAGCCTCTATTGGTGAAGCTGCATCGTCTTTAATACCAAGCAATGGATCTATATTCATTAATGCCGGTAGTACTACGCACCAAATGGCTATAAGAATGCAAAAAAGCCCGGTGCTCCATGTAACAACTAACTCTCCAGAGATAGGACTATTTTTAACTTCTAATGCTGTATGCAGCGTAGATCTTATAGGCGGCGGAATTGTTCACGAATCGCTTGAAACAGATGGAACACTAGCAGATGATACTCTTGACAGCCTGTATTGGGAATCATGTTTCTTAGGAATATCAGCACTAGATATAACAAGAGGCATAACAAGCATAAACATGCAAATTGCACAGCTTGAAAGAAAGATTATGGAGCATTCTGGAAAAGTCTATGTGCTGTGTGATTCATCAAAATTCAACACATTCTCGAGAGCAAAAGCAGGACCTATAACTTTAATTGATTTTCTAGTAACAGACTCAAAAATTGATAAAAGATTTAAACAAGATATCCAAGCTGCAGGTATAAAAGTTATAACTGCAGGAAATCACAACAAAGAGGAGAAAAATGACTGACAACAAAAAAATCAAAGTAGGTGTCGTTGGGGTAGGACGCGGAATCTCGTTTGCATCCGTTGCCAAAAATGTTGGGATGGAACTCACAGCCCTATGTGATACATGGGAAGAAAGACTTGTTGATGCTGGAAAAAGGTTCAACATTGTCACATACACAGATTATGATGAATTTCTTACTCATGATATGGATGCTGTTGTTTTGGCTAACTACTTCCATCAGCATGCTCCATTTGCTGTTAAAGCACTAAAAGCTGGAAAGCATGTAATGAGTGAGTGTATTGCCTGTAAAACCGTTGGCGAAGGTGTGGAATTAGCACGAGCAGTAGAAAACAGCGGAAAAATTTACTTGTTTGCCGAAAACTATGCATACGCTGCTTATGCACAAGAGATGCGCAGATTATACAAAGCAGGCGAAATAGGAGAAATTCGATATGCTGAAGGTGAATATAATCATCCGGTAGATTCTCGAACAATGAATATGCTTGCACCGGGAATAAATCATTGGCGCAATCATCTTCCATCCACATATTATCCTACTCATGCAATGTCCCCAATAATGTATGTAACAGATACAAGACCACTGAGCGTTAATGCTCAAAGCATAGTAAGGTCAGAACAGGATTTGGAAAATCTCCATGTAAGAACAAATGACTCCGGTTCAGTAATTCTATGCAGAATGGATAATGGTTCAGTTGCAAGATTAATGGGAATATCACTTAGAGGTCATAGTGTATGGTACCGATTCCATGGAACTCGCGGATTGATGGAAAATATGCGCACCGGAAATACAAACATGCTTAGAATTGTTCATGAAGAATGGGATAGAAGGGGAGATGATGTAACCGAAAAAATATACAACCCCGATTTTCCAATTCACTCAGACCTAGCAAATCAAACCGGTCATGGTGGGGGAGACTTCTTTACAAGCTACTACTTTGCCAAAGCTATAAGAGAAGACATACAGCCATATTTTGATGTGTATCGCGGACTTGATATGTCGTTGATAGCTGTCCAAGCATGGAGATCGTGTTTGTCAAATGGCGCATCGTTTGAAATACCCGATATGAGAAATGAAGAAGTTCGTAAAAAATACGAAAATGATGACTGGTCACCATTCCCAGAAGATAGAAAACCTGGTCAGCCGCCAAGCAGCATACAAGGATTTATCACTCCTTCTGATGAAGCAATTTCTTATGCCAGAAGTGTTTGGAAAGAAATGGGATATGAAGGAGAATAATTAATTATAAGGAGGATAACATCCTCCTTATTTTTTTGTTTTCTTCTTGCTGTCAGTAGACTTATCATCAGCAAACGATGAAAATGGCAAGTCTTCCGACGCCCAATTCTCAGATTTAACCCATCTTGCATGACCGTCTGCATACAATACATTACCGCCATCTACATGGTTGCCATCTAAGTTAGAATAAACCCTGTCTCCACAAATAGCAGTTTCCGCCTTTTCTGATTTCGGCTGAATATACCAATATGAAACAGATGAAATATCATATTTTGGCTTATTCTTTAATCGTATACCTTTGTCTTCTGGGCATGTAAACGAATTAAGATTATCTGTGTAGGATGCTAAACCAATCGCCCATCTGTCTGTAGGTGGATACATTCCATCATAATCAAATGAATATAAGCTCATTGCTTGATACAACTGTTTTAAATGTGCAAGACAAATTGCTTTGTTTGCAGTTTTAGCAGATCTGAAGAATAATAAAAATATAACAAGTATAGCAACTGTCAGCATTATAATTACTATAATTCCTTCAACATAGTTTCTCCTATAATCGCTTTTTAATAACCATCGATCACGCCATGCCATAAAGTTGCCTCCACATAAATTAATTGCTTATGATACAATGTAGCACAAATACAATCATCTATGATATTATATATGATATGTTTAGATATTTTATATGACAATTCCTCTATAAAAAGGTTACATATTTGATAAATATTCCAAATGCAACCAAACTATCAAAAGAATAAATCAACTATGGGGAGATTAATGGGCAAACAAGCAAAATCATCACATACTAAAAACAAAAAAAATATTTCGCAGCCAACAGATCAGGAAAAATTGCCTGTTCTCACACATAATGCTTACTTAACATCAGTTATAGCAATAATATCCGGATTTATTATACAAATCATTATCGCAATTATTATATTTAGCAAACTCCCACAGCAAATACCCACATATTGGATCGGATTAGGCAGCGTTACACAAACAATGCCTTCATGGGTGGTTTTCTTGGGATATCCTAGCACAATGATCATACTTTATCTTATTGCATTCTTTTCAAAAAAGGATGCCGATGGCAATAAAGTAATGGATTGGGGAAAATCTGTATCTTTAGTTCTACTTGCAATTTTATTTACAGCACTGCAGGGATCTGCATTTACTCTTATAAGATAAAAAAATGCCCGCCTTTATCAACAGCGGGCTAAAAGGAGAATAAAGGTTTTGCTGAGCATTGATGTTCCCAAATCAAACTGCAGCAAACTGTTAAAAAACATCTAGGTTTTACTCATAACCACTAAGTATACGCAACCCTTTTCATAACAGTTCCCAAAATATAAATTATTTGAAGGATTTTTTATTAATGCAAAACAAAGCAGATTTACATATACATACCTCAGCATCCGATGGAGTATATTCTCCATCAAAAATTGTGGCAATGGCAAAGCAGATTGGCTTAGGTGCAATAGGTATATGTGACCATGATACAATCAACGGTCTTGATGAAGGGTTGAAAGCAGGTGAGCAGCAAGGATTAATAGTTGTCCCTGGTATTGAAATCAATACGGATTTCGGTCAAAATGAGCTTCATATATTGGGTTATTACATTGATCTTAATTCACCCATACTTAATGAAAGACTTAACCATCTTCGTTCAGAGCGATTAAACCGAGGAATAAGGATAGTTAATAAACTCAATCAGGCTGGAATCAATATAAGCATGGATAAGGTTCAAGAAATAGCCGATGGAGCAACTATCGGTCGTCCGCATATTGCAAGAGCAATTATTGATGCAGGATATGCATCATCCCTTAACTCAGCATTTGGAAAATATCTTCTTAGGGGTACGCCTGGTTATGTGGAACGATACAAACTAACTCCAATAGAAGCCATCAAAATTATTACAGACTCCAATGGCATTCCGGTCATGGCACATCCCGGCAACTGCCATAAAGATGAAGTCATTCCACAGCTTGTTGATGCCGGCTTAAAAGGAATAGAAGTATACCATTCTGATCATACATCACACCAACGCAAGCACTACAAACAAATTGCCGAAAAATACAAGCTTATTGCAACAGGCGGATCAGATTATCACGGACCAAATGTTATCCACAACATTACCATTGGCAATGCAACCTGTGATATCACTGTAGTAGATCAACTTAAACAAATGCTTAATACAAATTTCATTCTATAATAGAAGCTTGCAATTTAATACGTTAACTTGTATTAAACACTCATTCTTCTATATAATAAGCATAATAAGCTATTATATTGTTATAAAACTCATCACCGAATGTATCTTCAATGGAGCTATTCCCATAAATTATGACTGTATCTGCATTTAAAATAATAACTTGGGGCTGTCAGATGAATGAGGATGATTCTGACCAAATGACAAATATACTGCTTGATTATGGGTATAAATCTGTTGATGATGAAAACGATGCTGATATCATTATCCTGAATACATGCTCAGTAAGAGATAAACCAGAACAAAAAGTCAGAACAAAACTGGGCGAATTAAGAAGTCTTAAGGAAAAGAACCAAAATCTAATAATCGCTGTATGCGGATGTATGGCACAGCGTGCAGGCAGTTCTATCTGTAAAAATGCACCGTTTGTAGATATCATAATGGGTACTGCAGATTTATTAAAGCTGCCATCATTAATTAAACAGGCGAAAACCGGTGCCAAACGAATTACATCAATTGAGATGCCAAAATTCGATTCATCAAATGGCACATCGCATATACGGAGAACGATAGGGAATGTATCATTAAAGGCATTTGTACCAATAATGTATGGATGCAATAATTACTGCACATATTGTATAGTTCCCTACACGCGCGGCCCTGAAAGAAGCAGATTGCCGGATGATATAATTGACGAAATCACTCAGCTCACTGCAAACGGATGCAAAGAAATTATGCTTGTTGGTCAGAATGTAAACAGCTACGGAAAAACGCTTGATAAGCCAATTGATTTCGCAGATCTGCTATATAGAATCAATGATATCCCTATGCTTGAACGCATAAGATTTATGACATCTCATCCCAAAGATTTGAGCGACAGACTTATTGATGCAATAGCAGAACTCCCTGCTGTCTGCGAACAACTGCATCTTCCCATACAATCCGGTGATGATGAAATATTGCAAAAAATGGGTAGAAAATATACAGTAGATCATTATATAGAACTTATTCAAAAACTAAGGTCAAAGGTACATGGAATTGGTATCACTACAGATATCATGGTAGGATTTCCCGGTGAAACCAATAATCATTATCTTAATACCATCAAAACCGTAGAAGATATAAAATTCGATGGCGCTTTCATGTTTGCATTCAACAAACGCCCAGGAACAAAGGCGACAGAAATGCAGAATCAAATTGATGCCAAAGAGAAGAATGAACGGCTCAGAAATCTTATAGCTGTTCAAAATGAAATCACTGCAGCAAAGAATCGTCAAATTGTGGGTGATACTGTAGAAGTTCTTGCAGAGAATACAAGTGGAAAAGATTCAAAGCTCATAATGGGATATTCCCGTGCCAACAAACTGGTTATGTTTCCCTATGAGCCAAATATTATTGGCAAATTGGTTAACATTCATACAGTTGAGGCGCATACTTGGGGTTTTACTGGTGAATTGGTAAGAAAATGACATCAAAACTCACACCTATGCTTCAACAATATACTGCCATCAAAAATGAACATCAAGATGTAATACTCATGTTTCGACTGGGTGACTTTTATGAGATGTTTGGCGATGATGCTATAACTGCTTCAAAAGTGCTGGAAATCACACTAACTTCCAGAGATGCCGGTAAAGGCGGACGGATTCCTATGTGTGGTGTACCATACCATGCAGTAGATAGATATATCGCAAAATTGATAAGTAATGGTCATAGAGTTGCAATCTGCGACCAAGTGGAAGACCCCAAACTTACAAAAGGAATTGTACGTCGTGAAGTTACAAGAGTCGTTACTGCAGGTACAGTTCTTGAAGATACTATGCTTGATTCTAAAAGCAACAATTATCTTGTAGCGCCTTCAGAATATCAAAATACCTATGGACTCTCAGTTATCGATATTTCTACAGGCGAATTCCTTCTTACAGAATCTTCAGATGACAATGCTTCACAGCAGATAATAGATGAAATCATTCGGTTATCACCATCAGAATTACT
>JAPXND010000090.1:0-10947 GCA_033808695.1 Armatimonadota bacterium | reverse complement strand
TCTGTCATCTCCCTGCTTGTCTCTAAGCGCTTTAAGTTCCTGCTTTATGATATCTAAAACGCGTTGAGTATCTGATAATATATCTTCCAAGTATGCTATTTGTTTCAGCAAGTCTTTATATTCGCTCTCTATTTTATCCTGCTCGAGGCTTGTAAGCTGACGCAGCTGCATATTTAGAATTGCTTCCGCCTGTATTTGGCTTAAACCAAATTTAGCCATCATTTCAACTCTTGCGATTTCGCTTGTTTTTGATGCCCTGATGATTTTGATTATCTCATCTAAGAAGTTTAATGCTATGCGCAATCCTTCAAGAATATGCGCTCGAGACATAGCCCTTTCCAGCTCGTATCTGGTGCGTCTGACTATAATATCTTGTCTATGTTCTATATATGGCTGCAGGATTTGTTTTAGGTCGAGAACTCTTGGAGCTCCATCAACAAGCGCCAGCATAATTACGCCGAAATTAGATCTAAGCGCCGTATGTTTAAGCAAATAGTTAAGAACCTTGCGCGGATGTGCATCTCTTCTAAGCTCTACAACCACCCTCATTCCGGTACGGTCACTGTAATCATTAAGTCCAACTATACCATCAATTCTCTTCGATTTTGCAAGTTCTGCAATGTGTTCAATCAGCTTTTGCTTATTAACCTGGTATGGAAGCTCTGTAATAACTATCTGGTTTTTGCCATTTTCCATCGGCTCTATTGCTGTTTGAGCCTGCATAGTTACCTGTCCGCGGCCTGTTTCATATGCGGATTTTATTCCCTTAGTCCCAAGGATTAATCCTGCAGTAGGAAAATCCGGGCCTTTTATGAACTGCATAAGTTCTTCTATTGTTGCATCCGGATTATCTATCAAACAGATAACCGCATCAATAACCTCTCTCAAATTGTGGGGAGGTATGTTGGTAGCCATTCCAACAGCAATTCCGGCAGATCCGTTGCAGAGCAGATTAGGAAATCTTCCAGGAAGTACTACCGGCTCGTTGGTAGTTTGGTCATAGTTTGGCTGCCAGTCTACAGTATCTTTATCAAGGTCTTCCAACATCTCCATTGCAAATAGAGACATGCGCATTTCTGTGTAACGCATAGCTGCCGGAGGGTCTCCATCTATAGAACCCATGTTTCCCTGTCCATCAATTAATGGATAGCGGGCATTAAAATCCTGTGCCATACGCACCATAGTAGGGTAGATGATCTGTTCGCCATGTGGATGGTAGTTTCCTGAGGTGTCACCTGCAATTTTAGCGGATTTTCTATAATGTGAGTTTGGTGTAAGACGCAAGTCGTTCATTGCAATGAGAATTCTGCGTTGAACTGGTTTTAATCCGTCTCGCACATCGGGTAATGCACGAGCTATTATCATACTTACGGCATATCCAAGATAAGATCTTTTCATCTCATCTTCAATGTTTATGGGAATAATTTCTCTTGCAATATCACTCACAGGCAAAATCCTTATTAATGTTAATTTTTGATAGTTATGGGTATATTATACTTTTTAACAAGGAGGCTTGTCAAAGACAAAGAGGTATTTTTGACGGTAGAAAGCGCTGTAAAATGAATGTTAATTTTGAGATATTATTCTATTCTGCGGGCGCCTGTGTACCGTTTTGCATAGTAGGATGAGTTAAGATCATCTACTTTAACGCCGGATTTTGAGGTTGCTGCATGTATGAACTTGTTATCGCCAATATACAGTCCTACATGAGAAATACCGGATTTATACGTGTCAGAGAAGAATACTATATCCCCACTTTTTAAATCTGACTTGTCAACCGGTTTGCCATAATTGAATTGCGCACTGGATGAGTGAGGCAGCGAAATTCCTTTTGTTTCATAGAGGAATTTTATAAAGCCAGAGCAGTCAAATCCGCTTCGACTGGACATTCCGCCGCTGCTATATTTTGACCCTCGGTATGCTAATGCTATATTTACAATATCGCAGTTTGAACTGTCTTTATTTATGCTTCTGCTGATTTGTGGAGTAGAACGGGAAGTTTCTTTAATAGTTACCCAGTTGTCAAGAATCCAACCTGTTCTTCCATCCTTGAGCCTGACCCTATATTTCTCAGCATCTTTTCCTATAATTTCAAATGATTCATCTTTATCTAATGATGCTACCAGTTCGTTATCCTGCCAAACATCTGCTCCATCTTTGCGGCAAACACCAAACACACCAGTGCTTTTTTTGTATAAGCTTGCTTTTGCAGCGGACTTTGGAGAAACAGCATTAGTCTTGCCATCAGGAATTTGGATTGTTGTTCCAATTTTAAGCAGTACACTTTCATCCATTTTATTTGCTTTTTGGATGGCTGATACAGTGGTGCCATAGTGTTTGGCTATACTGTATAGAGTGTCTTTACTTTGAACTTTATGAGTAGATGCGGCTGCTTGACTTGAAATTACTGCTATTGCAGCAACTGCAGTTAAACCGATTTTAATTCGGGACATGGTTTTAATCAAGAGTAATCTCCTCTATTATGCATCCTGCGTTTATTTTGCTAATCAGATGTATTACACATTGTCCGTATATTATATGGGATGATAACCTATTAATTTTTTTATGTCAACCCCTAAAACATAAATTTTTATGAAATTTCAAGGGTAAATTATGCTTATTTGCGCTGTAAAAAATATTTTTTGAATTTTTATTTTTAGACTTGAATAATTAGATTTTAAGATATCATAGTGCCTATGCCGGTATCTGTAAATATTTCCATTATTATGGCATGGGGTGTAGTTCCATCTATTATGTGCGCTTTTTCAACACCGCCATCCAATGCCTTGATGCACGATTCAATTTTTGGCAGCATGCCTTTATCTATTACACCTGAATTAATAAGTTCGTGCGCTTCATCAATAGAAAGTGTAGATATCAAGCTGTCTTTATCATTAAAGTCTTTGTAGACTCCCTGTACATCGGTGAGAACAATAAGCTTGCAGGCATCAAGCGTGGCAGCTATTTCGCCTGCTGCATGGTCAGCATTTATGTTGTATGATTCGCCCTGTTCACCTACAGCAACAGAGCATATGACCGGTATATAGTCGCTTGCAATAAGCGTGTTAATAACATCCGGGTTGATGTTGTATACTTCACCAACAAAGCCTATATCCTTGCCGTTTGGCATTTTTTTCTTTGCCATTAACATTCTGCCGTCTTTGCCGCTTAAGCCAACTGCCTTCCCGCCTTGCCGGTTAAGTATAGATACGATATCCTTATTTGTTTTGCCAGACAGAACCATTTCCACTATTTCCATAGTTTCTTCGTCAGTTACACGCAATCCATCAACAAATTTTGGAGTTTTTCCCATTTTATTCATAGCTGCAGTAATGTCCGGACCTCCACCATGAACAAGGACCGGCTGCATACCGACATATCTAAGCAAAACTATGTCTTTCATCACACTCTCTTTGAGAGTTTGGTTTGCCATTGCATTTCCGCCGTATTTAATGACAACTGTTTTACCAAAATACTTTTTAATATAAGGTAGAGCCTGTATAAGCAGCTCTGCCTGTTGAGGATTGCATTCCATATATGCCTCCATAGTTTTTATGTTTATGTATGATACTCTGCGTTGATTTTTACGTAGTCATAGGATAAATCACATGTCCACACTGTGGCTTTTCCACTGCCGTTCCCAACTTTCAATTGCACAAACACTTCCGCTTCCTGCAGCAACTCATGAGCTTTATCAGAAGAAAAATTCATTGGCTCTCCATTTTGAACCAAAGCTATATCTCCAAACTTTAAATCCACTATGGATGGATTGAAATCAACCCCTGCCCTGCCTGCTGCAGCAAGAACTCTTCCCCAGTTTGGATCACATCCAAACATGGCAGTTTTAAATAATGGAGAGTTAGCAATAGTTTTAGCAATCTTGGCAGCATCTTCGCTTGATTCTGTTCCTACAACCTCAATTTCAATCATTTTTGTGGCGCCTTCGCCATCTTTTGCAATCATTTTGGCAAGTGAAATAGTTATTTCATCTAGCGCCTTTTGGAACAGATTAAGATCGTTTGAATGAAAGTCTAACGATTTATTTCCTGCCATGCCATTGGCCATCACTACAGCCATGTCATTTGTGCTTGAGTCGCCATCAACGGTAACACAGTTGAATGATTTATTTACAGACTTGGCAAGGCAAGCATTCAGCGCATTGGGAGTAATAGCTGCATCGGTTGTGATAAACGCCAGCATTGTTGCCATATTTGGGCAAATCATTCCTGCACCCTTACACATTCCGCCAATACGAACAGGTTTTCCATCCAGCGTTATTTCTGTATAAGCTTCCTTAGAAAAAGTATCGGTTGTCATTATTGCATTTGCAGCTTTACCGCCGCTGCCTTGCGATAATGAATTAACAGCTGATTTTATACCTGCTTCCATTTTATCCATTGGCAGCAAATGACCTATTACTCCGGTAGATGCAATCAATACGCCTTCCGATTTTATACCAAGCAAATCGGCAGCTATCTCAGCTGTTCTAATTGCATCCTTATACCCCTGCTGTCCTGTATAGGAATTTGCATTTCCGCTGTTGACCAGTACAGCTTGAATTTCATCACTCGGCAGTTTTGTCTGATTAACTGTAACACAGGCTGCTTTAACTACATTTTTTGTGAATACACCAGCAGCGGATGACGGTACATCCGATACTATAAGGGCCATATCATCGCCAGATTGCTTTATTCCTGCACGGATACCTGCTGCTCTAAAGCCTAATGAATAGACTATCGCCTCTTTTTTGCAAGTCATTATGGATACACTCCAGGTTGTTTTAATCCAGAAGTCTCTTCAAGTCCAAACACAAGATTCATGTTTTGCACAGCTACACCAGACATTCCTTTTACCAGATTATCTATCGCTGCACTTATGATGACTCTTCCGGTGCGGTTATCAACTTTCAAGCCTATATGGCAGTTGTTGGAACCTGAAACAGCCTTTGATAACGGGTATTCGCCTTGTTTGAGCATACAAACAAATGGTTCATCTTTGTATGCATCATTGTATATTTCATAAATATCTGAGGTTGTTTTACTGCCATCCAGCAATTTTGCATAAGCCGTAGTCAAAATCCCTCTTGTAACCGGCATGAGATGCGGTGTGAAAGAAACAACTACTTCGGTGCCGGCTAATGCCCCTAGTTCCTGCTCGATTTCCGGTGTGTGACGATGACCGCCTATATTATATGCTTTCATGCTCTCATTAAGCTCGGGAAAATGATAATCTAACTTGAATGATGAACGTCCTGCACCTGAAACACCTGATTTCGAATCGATTACAATAGAATCTGTATATACAAGTTTGTTTTTGAACAACGGCATAAGCGCTAAAAGCGCACTTGCAACATAGCATCCTGGGTTAGCAATGAGATTTGCACCGGATATTTTTTCCCGATACAGTTCCGGCAATCCATAAACCGCATTGGGAATAATATCTGCCGATGTGTGTTTGATTTTATACCATTCCTCATATATCGATGGGTTTTTTATGCGAAAATCAGCGCTTAGGTCAATTATTTTAACCCCTGCTGCCAAAAACTTTCCAACCTCAGA
Organism: Armatimonadota bacterium; assembly: GCA_033808695.1. Classification (GTDB taxonomy): domain Bacteria; phylum Armatimonadota; class UBA5829; order DTJY01; family DTJY01; genus JAPXND01. The sequence continues at coordinate 5,389 of JAPXND010000090.1, read as the reverse complement.
CATAGCCCATCCCTGATGCTGCGCCATGAATAAAACATCGCACTTCTCTATAGCAATGCGTGGATCATATTCCTGGCATGCAAGATTAGTAAAACCCTTCATATTTGGGTATACATCTGATAACGCTTTTCCCTTAAAGGTTTCGGAAGCAAAGTATACTACCTCTGCACTTGGGTGATTAGTTAATATACGCAGAAGCTCTCCTCCGCCATAGGATGCGCCAATAATTCCAACTTTAACCATAATATTTGCCTTTTTGTATTATATTTATTTCACATAAAATAATAACACAGCACAGTGATACTATTCAAATAATAAATATGATGATATTGCATAAATTTAGTTATCAACTTATTAAATAATAAATTATTTGCAGTATGGCATAATATTTCAAATCATTTATAATTTATCGTTTATAGTCATTACTATTAATATGTTGACACTTTTTACAGTAAATGTTAAACTTTGCTAAAGAATATCTGTTAACTTATATATTTTTATTTATTTTCTTTGGATTGTTTGTTTAAGATTCTAAATAATTGGCTATTATAGGTTAGAGGTGTAAATGAAGGTATTGGTTACTGGTGGAACCGGCTATATAGGAAGTCATAACTGCATTGATTTGCTGAACTGCGGTCATGATGTGGTGGTTGCAGACAATCTATCCAACAGCAAAATTGATGTTATAGATAGAGTAAAAGAAATAACGGGAAAATCAGTCAGTTTTTATAAAATTGATATCATGGACAAAGGTGGTCTGGAAAATATATTTCGGCAGCATGATGTAGATGCTGTCATTCATTTTGCCGGATTAAAAGCCGTTGGTGAATCAGTAACTGTGCCGTTACGATACTATCATAATAACATAACAGGATCAATAATCTTGTTCAAGCTTATGCAAAAATATCATGTAAAGAAAATGATATTCAGCTCTTCTGCTACTGTTTATTCAACATCAGACAAAGTTCCATATACGGAAGATACAAATTTAGGTGCAACAAATCCTTATGGACGAACAAAATTGATGATAGAAGAAATATTGCGTGATTACTATGCATCTGACAAGAGCAACAGCATAGCAATTTTGAGATATTTCAATCCAGTTGGGGCTCATCCCAGCGGTTTGATTGGCGAAGATCCAAATGGTATACCAAATAACCTTCTTCCCTATGTGTCAATGGTAGCAGCAGGCAAGCTTCCTGAGCTAAGCGTTTATGGGAATGATTACAATACTCCCGACGGAACTGGAATAAGAGACTATATCCATGTTACAGATTTATCTGACGGGCACATAAAAGCTTTGGATAAAATCTCCGAGGATCCCGGTTTATATATATACAATCTCGGAACAGGTAAGGGCTACAGTGTTTTGGAAGTTGTTAGAGCCTTTGAATCAGCATCAAACAGAAAAATCAACTACAAAATTGTTGATAGACGTCCCGGTGATTCAGCCATATCATATGCGGATCCAACAAAAGCAAAAACAGAATTGAATTGGGAAGCCAAGCGATCTTTAGAAAAAATGTGCGAAGATGCATGGCGATGGCAGCAAAACAACAGCAAATAGAAACAATTATTTTATTTATTGCAGGAATATACAAAAATTTAGTTAATGTATATGTATTAGTAATAATTTAAGTAATTAGCAGGTGAAACATGAAAAACAAAACAATTATAATGACAATTATACTTATGATGTTTACAATTGTTGGGGCAATGTGTGCTTCCGATATATACAAGTTAAATGCCGGTGATGCAATATCAGTAAATGTAGCAGGAAATGATGAGTATAAAGCTGATTATTTAATTCCTCCAGACGGCAACATAATGATACTCGATGTGGGCATAATTGATGTTCGCGGCATGACAATTCTTGAGCTGTCAGAAAAAGTAACAGAAGCGCTGAAAAGTCAATTAAACGACCCGCAAGTGATAATTACACTCAAAACAATCAGGCCACAGCCGATTTATATAAGCGGATATGTAAAAACTTCGGGTGTTTTGGACTATAAGGCTGGATGGACACTGAGCAATGCTATAACATCGGCTGGCGGAATACTTGATGCAGCAGCGGCTCCTAACACCAAAGTTATTCTATTCAGAAATAATGTGCCAATATTAGAAACTACTGCATCTGATGTATTCTCCATTAATCAGGAAATGAATCCAAAATTGTTGCCGGGAGACAGCATATCAGTAGAAGCGCCATTAAAGCTATCCATCTATGTTTTAGGTGAAGTAACTAGACCAGGTGCATATCAAATTCCCGTTGACGAGGCTAATGTATTGCAGGTAATTTCTATGGCTGGCGGAATTACTGAAAAAGCCGATACATCCAATATATCATTAAAAAGACTATCCGGTGAAACAAATACTCTGGATATGACAGATCAGATAACCGGAATAGATACTGAAACAGATTTTCCACTAAAAACCGGCGATATTGTAATAGTATCGGAAAATAAAAACAAATTTGCCGTTATTGGCGCAGTAAAAAAACCCGGTGTATTCTTGATAAAGAATAATCAACAGGTGAAACTATCTGATGCTCTGGCTCTTGCTGAAGGGATGCGGGATAAAAAGAGCGGAACTGAAAAGATAGCTATACTAAGAGATGACCAGCGAATAATAATAAATTACAGGAAATATCTTGCATCCGGTGATGAAAAATACAATCCAGATATTTATCCTGGTGATGTAGTATTTATGCCGGAATTTGATAGATTTGATTTCGATACAATAATACGGGCAGCAGCAGGTATCGGAGGCTTAAGATATCTGTTTGACTAGGCTGATAGAATGTCAACACTAATAAACACACAATATAATTTTTCTTATATTAGAAGGAAATATAATTATGCAAGAATCACAAACAACAACTAATTATGATGGATCAGCAGTAAGTGATGATGTTAGTCTGCTGCAATTTTGGGAAATAATTCGCAGGCGTTGGTTAATAATTCTTGCAGTAACAATATCTGTATTGGTCTTAGGTATTGCAAATTATATGCGCAAGCCAGCGATTTATGATTCGTCTGCTAAATTGTTGGTAAATACAGAGGCGCCATCAAGAGCAATAGCTTCCGCCACTGGTTTATTAAGTGATGTGGTTGCACTTACTGCCGGGCGCGATTTGGATACACAAATTGAATTGCTTAAAAGCAGAGATACAATAAATGCTGCATTTAGCAAGCTAAGCGCTGAAGACAAGGAAAAAGGATTTGAATCAAACTCATCGCCATCCTGGGCAACAAGTATATCCAAGGGCAATGAATATTCCAGTGTTATAACAGTAACAGCCAGATCTTTTGATCCAGAGGTTGCAAAAAAATATGCAGCGATATTAGTTGATACATACTTGGAACGTGGAAAAGATATTAACAGCAAAGCAACAAAACAAGCTAAAGAAAAAGTAGAGCTTGAAATGAACAATGCTGCTGATAATCTTGAAAAAGCTGCGAATAGATTGGCTGAATATCAGGCAAGTCAAAATTTAGCTGGTAAAGATGCACAAGCTACACATATTATGGATTCGTTGATATCATTGCAGCAAGATCTTAAAACAAGCAAGGTTGAGTTAGCTTCTATTGAGGCAGAAACAGCAGCAAGAAACAAACATCTTGCTCAACTTGATCCAAGAATCAAACAATCCGAAACTATAACACGCAATCCCGATTTTGACAGATTGTATAATGAATTGCGCGACCTTAATATAGAAAAGACAACTAAAAGTGTTGATTACAGGCCAGATTCCAGAGAAATAACAAAACTCAACGCAAATATAAGTGCAATAGAAGATGAGATAAAAAATGTCTCCAACAGGCTTGTATCAAGTGAAACATCAATTCTTAATCCACAAAGAGAAACTGCAATGACAAATTATTCATCATCTATCGCAAAATTGTCTGCACAAAAAGCAAAAATTGCTGCTCTTGAATCAGTTATTAATGATTTTCAATCTCAAATAGATAGAATGCCAGAAAAAATGAAAAATATGGCATCTTTAGCAAGAACAGTTACCAATTTAGAGAATACTTTCAATCAATTATCAACAGAGTATTATTCACTCATGATTAGAGAACAGTCTACAGTGCCTAATGCGCTGATGTTTGATTCACCAAAAGTTCCAGGCGGACCATCGGAACCAAATTTCACCAAAGACTTAGTGTTATCGCTCTTTATGGGTGTTATATTGGGATTGCTTCTTGGATTAATAATAGATAAACTAGATACAAAAATCCATTCAATCAAAACGGGTGAAGAGGAATCAGATCTTTCAACCCTCGGCGCAATACCATTGGTTCCAGTAAATGCTGCTGGACATGTTGAAATTTTCTCAGATGAAAGTGGAATGCGCGGATTCTGGGAGAGTATAAAAATAATGCGTAATAATATTTTATACTCTATAACAGGCGATAAATCTGTAATAGCAATAACAAGTCCTGGTCCATCAGCTGGTAAGTCGCTTATATCATCATGTTTGGCTCATGTACTTGGGTTGGACGGGAAAAATGTTTGCTTAATTGATTGTGACCTGAGAAAACCAAATGTCCATAAAGTATGGGGTATATCTCGCGATATAGGATTCACTAACGTTGTAAAAAACACTATCAGTTTGGATGATGCACTCATTAAACCTGAAGAGAGCAGCGTTTCTATTCTTACAACAGGTCATTTACCGCCAAATCCATCGGAATTTTTGAATTCACAGCAGACATTAGACTTAATCAGCAGGCTGAGAGAGCAATTTGATTATGTGATTGTAGATACACCGCCAACCGCAGGATTTAGTGATGTTCAAGTTATATCTCGCTGGGTTGATTCAATAGTAATGGTTGTAGCTCTTAATCAAACAATCAAACCTGAATTGAATGCAGCAGTAAGAAATATTAGGCAGGCAGGAAATAATATAATCGGTGCGGTTTATAATAAGATTAACACTACCAATAGCGATTACTATTATTACTATTACTACTATTCTAACTATAATGAAGATGGCTCTGAACAAAAAGTTGAGAAACGCAGAAGAAGAAGATAATAATAAGCTTATATGCTTAATATTTAGAATGTTATCGTAGTATTTGTTGAATATACATATTAAAGAGTCAGTTGATTTATGGGTTAAAATACATCATTAAATGATGATAATTTTATTATAAAAATGAAAATTCTAATTCTTTCACAATTTTTTCAACCAGAACCTATTGCTAAGGGTTTGCCCTTAGCAATAGCATTAAGGAATATGGGACATGATGTTGAAGTACTAACTGGTTTTCCAAATTATCCTTTAGGCAAACTATACCCCAACTATAAAATCAAACCATATGATATTGAATTTATGGATGGCATAAAAGTAATTAGAACCTGTCTCTTATACACATCTCCGAGC
>JAPXND010000089.1:0-11193 GCA_033808695.1 Armatimonadota bacterium | reverse complement strand
CCCTCCTTCATTGTGTAACCTATCTTTGTTTAATGTACACACATTATTGGGTTTGATATTGACTTGCTGAAATACCTGTGTTAGAATTATTTACGGTTTTTAGCAATGCTAAAGTAAATTTCCAGTGTAAGAAAGGTAAATGGAATGTACCTTAGAAGAACGGTTCTCCTCATTTGTTTGGTCTGTTCAATAATAGCTGGCTCTTCATATGCTGCGGACCAAATCAAAGTTGATACGAAGAGATATAAACAACTTGCTTCAGAAATCAACGTTTCTAATCTAGCTCAAACAATCAATGTGCTTTCATCAAAAGGATCCAGGCTTGCCGGATATCCCGGCTGCGAAGAGGCTGGCAAATATGTAGAAGAGCAATTTAGGAAGATAGGGCTGGAAGATGTTAAAGCTGAGCCGTTTATAGCTACAGTGCCAGTTGACAAAGGCGCATCAATAAATACCGGCAACAAAAATTACAAGCTGTATCCAATGTGGCCAAACTTTGTTCGCACATCGCAGCTTCCCAAAGCAGGTGTTGAAGGACGGCTGGTTTACGGCGGTTCTGGCAAGCTTGCAGAGTTTAACGGCACCGATGTTGAAGGCAGTATAGTATTGATGGAGTTTAACTCCGGTTCTGAATGGCTTAATGCACCAAGACTGGGTGCAAAAGCAGTTATTTTCATTGAGCCGGATACAACGATGCGCGGTGAAGCCGAAGCAAAGTTTATCTCAATTCCTATTTCTATACCGCGTTTCTGGATATCTAAATCTGATGCTGTAGAGCTTAAATCAATTGCAGCAGTAAATTCTACTAAAAAAGTAAAGCTTACCTGTAATATGCCATGGGAAAGACTGGAAACAAAAAACATTTCTGGTATTATAAGAGGCACAGATCCCGAGCTTGCAAATCAAGTTATAATTATAGAATCTTTCTATGATTCAACATCTGTGGTACCTTCTCTTGCACCCGGTGCCGAAAGCGCCTGCGGAATATCAACCATGCTGGAGCTTGCACGCATATTCAAAAAATATCCACCTAAAAGAACAGTATGGTTCCTTGCTACAAGCAGTCACTATCAGAGCCTGCAGGGAATTAGAGAATACATAGATAAGAAATTACCCGAATTACAGAAACCTAATGTTATTGCCAGAATAAAAAGTTGGATAACAGGTAAGGAAGTTCAAAAACCGGCAGAGATTTATCTGTTTGCCGGATTAGACTTAAGCAGTCAGACAAAGGGTGTAGGAATATTCTTTAAGGGATATTTTTACGATATTCGTGAAGATATTCAGAATAAGTTTTCAGATATTGCCCGGGTTTGCCGTGAAAATGCAGACAGAATAGGTGGGGTGCTTGGGTTTGATCCTGCTAAGGCGTTTGCAGATGGTGTAAACCCTATAGCCGGTAAAAACTGGCGCAACTTTATACCAGGCAAAATTGCCCTTGATTCAGAAGCTGTTACACTTGCAGGCGCAAGAGGGATTTCATTTGTAAGTACAGATGATTCTAGACCGCTTGTTGATACTCCTTTTGATACACCGGATAAAGTTAATGTTGCAAATCTGGCAGAGCAATCAAGGCTGTTGGTATGCTTATTCGACCATATTCTGCAAGATACAAATAGACCAGATATTGTTAATGTTCCTAAATTCCCCATAACAGAGCCATCCGTGTTCTCAAGACTTACACTTCAAGCAGGATTTGGTAAGCTTAAAGGTCAGGTTCTTATACTTAATCTCAAAAAGGGATACATTCCAAATGAACCTGTACCAGGATCTTTGGTTTCTGTAAGACATATATCACTAAACAAAACACTTATGGGCGTGCGTGGCAACATGATTGCTATGGTTGATGATGAAGCCAAATTCTCATTCCCGGGAATTGCACCGCTCACCACATATGGCGGCGCAAAACGATTTACATCTACTGCAGCGTATAAGCTTGACCCGGACAGTGGAGAGATAGTATATTCACCTGATATGGGCTCTTTTGGTGCAGATTTCTATCCTACCGATGTTCTTATGAGTTCCGGGATGAAAGAAATTCCTATTGTTGTATTTCAATGTAAAGCTACATCAGTATATGATTTGATTGACCCGCAATCATTAAGAACGCTTCCAATAATTGACATATTTGAAGGCGATTCCAACGGAAGACCGCGAATGTTTGGAATAGCGCTTGCCGTGCCAGAGTGGCAGGTATCGTATGTTGAAAATGTTGCGGTAATATTTACTCCGCCAAACACAAAACTAAAAATCACTATGTCAGCAGGACCTGCAGCAACAAGACTGGTACTCATAAACTCAACTAAAGAAAATCCTGAGGGTGAAGGATATGTGGTTGGTGATGGCGGATCTATTACCAATACATCGTTAATGGTTGCCAAAGACATGTGGAACTTAAACGAATTCCGAATAAACCGTCTTGCTAACTATGACATTATCAATGAGGGTATAGACAGTTTACATGAAATGGCAGCTGAAGAGATAAAGCTGGCAGAAGAGTCATTAGCCAAAAAGGAATACTCAACATTTGATTCCCATGCAAGAGCAGCGTGGGGATATGAATCAAGAGCATATCCCGATGTTCAAAAAACAGCTAAAGATGTTGTAAACGGTGTTCTTTTCTACTTGGCATTAATGATTCCGTTTGCATACTTCTGTGAAAGACTATTCTTTGGGTTTGCAGACCTTAAGCGGCAATTGATAGCAGATGGAATAATCTTCTTAGCCATCTTCCTTATATTCAGGTATATCCACCCTGCGTTTGATATTACCATGAATCCGGTGATTGTATTTATAGCATTTATCATGTTAGCGCTTAGTTTGTTAGTTATTGTTTTGGTAGCAAATAAGTTTGAACAGCAGATAAAGGCATTGAATAGAACAATGAGCGGAGTGCATAAGGTAGATATAGGCAGAATGGGAATTGCATCTGCAGCGTTCTCATTAGGTATATCCAATATGAGACGCCGAAAAGCAAGAACAATATTAACCTGTATAACGCTGGTTATTATTACTTTCATTGTTTTATCATGCACATCCATTGTACAGACAATGAGATTTAATAAAGTTCAGGCGCCTGGTGCACCGAGATATAACGGTCTTATGCTTAGAACAGCCATGTGGGATCCTCTGCAGGAACCTGCATATAGATTGTTGAATGATGAGTTTGGTGGGAAAAGATCTGTAGCTCCAAGAGCTTGGTTCTTTGGCGCCATACTTGGTGAACAGTCGTTCCTAACACTAAAACGAAATGACAAAGTATACGATGCCCGCGGCGCAACTGGACTTACACCCCAGGAGAGCGATGTAACAAAAGCAGATCAATCTATTGTTGCAGGAAGATGGTTTAGAGAAGGAGATACATACTCCATCATACTTCCAGAAACAATAGCAACAGCATTAGAAATAACTAAAAATGATGTTGGTAAAGCAAGAGTAACCTTTAGTGGCGCCGAATACACTGTTATTGGTATTGTAGACGGTCCGAAACTAAAAACTCTTACAGACCTTGATGGTGAACCGCTTAGCCCTGTAGATTTTATCACTATGGCAAAACAGTCTCAGCAAGGGCAAACAAGTGGAGCAGGATCAGGGTTCCGCGAATATATGCACCTTGAACCAGATACTGTATTCTATGTTCCTTATGGAACATTGATGAATCTTGGCGGTGAAATTAGATCAATTGCTATTAACTTTGTTACAGAAGATGAAGTAACCACTGTATTAGATAAACTGATGCCGCGATTAGGATTAAACCTATATGCTGGTATTGGAAATAAAGTATTTAGATACAGTTCAATAGCAACACAATCAGGCAGAGGATCTGGAGCTGTTGTAATTGCTATACTTATAGCTGCACTAATTGTTCTCAATACTATGCTTGGTTCTGTATTTGAGAGAATAAGAGAGATTGGAATATTCAGTTCTTTGGGATTGGCGCCAAACCATATAGCTATGCTGTTTATTGCCGAAGCCTTAGTATATGCAATACTTGGTTCGGTTGCAGGATATGTAGTAGGGCAGATTGCATCTAAAATAATTGCGTCATCCGGCTTACTGCCTGGATTATACTTAAACTTCAGCTCAGTATCAGCGGTACTATCTACCTTAATAGTTGTAGCTGTAGTATTGCTGTCAACAATATACCCAGCACGAAAAGCATCGCAGGTTGCAACTCCCGCTATAGAAAGATCGTGGAGGGTTGCAGATCCTGTAGGTGATAATTGGCATATAAATCTGCCGTTTGCCGTTACTGGTGATCAGGCAAAAGGTGTAGGCGGATTTATTTCGGAATGGTTGAAGTCATATGAAGAATACTCTGTTGGCGATTTTGTTACACAGAATGTTGGTACAGGTGCATATGACACCGAACATGGTGAAGCTACTACAGTAACATGTAGAGTTTGGCTGGCGCCATTTGATCTTGGAGTAAGTCAGGATATTGAGTTGGCAACAGTTCCTACATCATTAGAGGGTGTTTATGAGATACACCTCAAAATCCACAGAGAAAGTGGAGATGTATCCAACTGGAAGCGTGTTAATCGCAGATTCTTAAATACATTAAGAAGACAGTTCCTTATATGGAGAACATTAAAGAAAGAAGACCGCGATCGTTATATAGCAGCAGCAAATGATGAAGCGCTAGATAAAGCTGCAGCTGCCAGTATAACTCCCGGAACTCCGGAAACTGCCGGGTAGAAAGGAAGACGAACTTGTCAGTCGAAGGAAGCACAATCGATTCAAAAAAGAATACACCGATTGACCATGCAGGCAACGATGGTCAACCGCCCCAATTTGAAGAGGGTTTTACTGGTAAAGCAGTTATTGGGGGATTGTTTATAGCATTTATAATGCTCCCGGGAGCTCTGTACCTAGGATTAGTAGCAGGTCAGAGCATGGGTGGTGCAGCGCAATGGGTTACAATTGTACTCTTTGCAGAAATAGCAAAGAGATCGTTTATACCATTGAAAAAACAAGAGATCTACATATTGTTTTATGTAACAGGTGGATTGATGGCGGTTGCATCTACCGGCGGCGGTGCCGGCGGAGCATTTGGCGGAATGATATGGAATCAGTATTTTGTTCAAGCTCCACAGGCGGGCGAAATAGCAAAAATGATACCGCATTGGGTAGTTCCGCCTGCTGATTCTGTTGCATTAGCAAAAAGAACATTTTTTGATCAGGCATGGAATATACCAATAGCTCTGTTAATTGCTGGTGAAGTTCTTGGAAGAATGAACTGGTTAGGAATGGGTTATTTGATGTTTAGAATGACCTCTGATATTGAAAGACTTCCATTCCCAATGGCTCCGGTAGCTGTAGCGGGAGCTACGGCATTAACCGAAGCACAGTCAAAAGAAGAATCATGGAGATGGCAGATATTCTCAATAGGAACCATGATGGGACTTATTTTTGGAACTATCTATCTTGCAATTCCAATCTTCACTGGCGCAGTGCTAAGCAAGCCGCTTATGCTTATTCCTATACCATTTATTGATCTTACAAAAAACACGGAAAACATACTTCCTGCTGCATTAACTGGTATATCTGGAGATATAACAAATATACTTATAGGATTTGTTCTTCCTTACCAAATAGTAGCGGGTATGTTTGCAAGTTCTATACTGGCTCAGGTTGTAACAAACCCCATTCTTCAGAAAAATGGGCTTCTGCCTACATGGCGGTATGGAATGGGAACAATTGAATCTCAATTATCAACAAACCTTGATTTCTGGATGAGCGTAGGAATAGGCGTTCAGGTGTCAATTGCATTGATTGGTATATACAGCATTATCAAACTATCTATTATTTCCAAGAAAGATGCTAAGAATAAAAGAGTAGGCGGTCCGGCTCCTATACCAAAAGGAAGAGGAGACTATCCGGTTATTGTTGCATTTGGTTTATGGTTTGCAGCAACAGTTGGCAGTATTATGATATGCCATACACTGGTTCCTAAATTTCCGGTTTATATATTAGTATTGTTTGGACTTTTATACTCGCCAATTATTTCTTATGTATCTGCAAGAATGACAGGACTTACAGGTTCTGGAGTTGCAATACCGTTTGTTAGAGAAGCAGCTATTTTTAAGAGTGGCTACAAAGGATTTGATATATGGTTTGCACCAATCCCTATCAACGATGTAGGTCCAATTGCTCAGAGATTTAGAGAGGTTGAGCTTACAGGCACTAAATTTACCAGTATTATAAAAGCAGAGCTGTTTATGTTACCGGTATTGCTTATAGCAAGCTTTATGTGGTGGTCATTCTTCTGGAGATCAGATCCTATTCCATCACCGCAGTTTACATATGCACAGAAATTCTGGCCAGTTAATGCTACAATACAAAGCATGTGGCTAACAGCATATAGAGATAGAGAAAACAGCTTTTTGTTCAAAGTTCTTAAACCAAATGTTATAATAGGTTCGGGTATTGGATCAATAATATCGTTTATGATATTGAGTGCATTTAAGGTGCCAGCGTTATACTTCTATGGATTTGCTGGTGGAATTGGTGCATTGCCGCATACAACTGTACCAACATTTATAGGAGCTGTAGCAGGAAGATTTTACTTTGCAAAAAGATTTGGTGTAGAAAAATGGGCAAGCTATGCACCAGTTCTGCTTGCAGGATTCTCTTGTGGCATGGGATTGATTGGTATGAGTGCAATTGCACTTTCAATGATATCTAAATCTGTTTCATATCTGCCGTATTAAAAGCGCTGTCTGAACATTAATGGAAAATAATTGAAAGATGAAAATTGAGTATTGAAAAAGCCGGATGGCAGGGGATAGTAGCTGAAGTACCGGACGATTGGTCGTTAACCGCTGTAAGTGGTGAAGATAAAATAGGATATTTTCGGTTAGACAGCACAAAAACTCAGGTTCTAGAGGTAAAGTGGTCCAAAATAACGGGAAAAGCTAACCTGCAAAGTAAGTTAACAGCATATCTGGAGGATTTGAAAAAAAAATCCAGAAAACGCAAAATTGAATTTGAGTATAAGATAAGAGCAAAAGATGAATCGCTGATAAACTTTTCATGGAAGTCAAATAGAAAAGCCAGCGGAAAAATATGGATATGTGAAAATTGCTCGAGAGTGATTATTGCACAGCTGAGTGGAGCGTTAAATGAAGATGTAGCAGGCGATGCATCTATAATACTTCCAACTATAGTTGATCATAGTGATGACAACTGGAGAATTTGGGGCGTATATGGGCTGCAAACCGAAGTTCCGCCAGGCTATGTGCTGGAAAAACATCAACTTATGTCTGGATATATAAAACTGGCTTTTAGAAAAGGTTATGATCGAATTATTATAGAACGCTGGGGATTGGCAAATACGGTATTAAGAAACTTAACACTAAAAGAATGGTATGAAGAGCGCTCTGTTTATGAGTTCAAACCGTATAAATATAAAATAGAGAACATATTATTTGAAGAGGGAAAAGGACTTCAGGTAACCGGAAGAAAAGCATCATTAAAAGGGTACTTGCAAACAGCGTTTGAATTTTTGAGTTTCAAAAAGCCATCATATAAGCTTGATGCATATGTATGGCACTGTGAAGAATCGAATAAAATATTTTCCATTCAAACTATACATTCTAAGGTTGAGAATGTAATTAATGAAGTTTTAGAAAGAACAGTTTGCCACAAATGAGCGGCATAATAAACAAATTAAAAAGGTATATTCCTTTTGCAAATAAAAAACCTACACATTCTAAAGAAGAGGTGCTAAAAAGTAAACCAATAAGGAATCCGATGTTAGAATGGTCCAGAGATCCTGATGGTGATGTGCGATTGAAAATACCGCAAAGGAATGATAGAATTGGAAAGTTCTTATGCAGAATATTTCATGCACCATCCTATCGTGAAATACAATTGGATGAAGTAGGATCGGACGTTTGGGAGCTATGCGATGGCGTTAACAATGTTGATAAAATAGTTAATGCCATTTGCGACAAACACAAAATATCTCGCAGAGAATGTGAAGTTTCGATAGGCATGTATTTGAAAACTCTTGGTGAAAAAAGACTAATGGGATTTCAAGTTGGAGGCAAGAAAAAGAATGGCAAAAAATATAAAGATTGAAGTGAAAAGGCAAATACATCTGCCTATATCAAAAGCATTTGAAATAAGCCTTAACAATATAAGAATAAGATTTTGGAGATCTATAATAACCGCCGGCGGAACATTTCTTGGAATTGCATTTCTTGTTGCTATTCTTACGCAGTCAATGATTGATGCACACCTTCCAGGCACATTGGACAAAGCTGCAGCAGAAGCCGCAAGGAATAGAACTATATGGCTTGTTATTCTATCACTTATTGTTTGCACAGTGGGAATAACTAACTCTATGTTAATGGCAGTTGCAGAACGATTTAGAGAAATTGGTACAATGAAGTGTTTAGGCGCATTAGATATATTTATTGTTCAATTGTTCTTGCTTGAATCTTCTGTTATGGGTGTTGTAGCATCTGTAGCCGGATGGTTAGTAGGATTTTTAAGTATATGGCTGATTGGACTAATCAATCATGGATGGATAGTAGCGGGACAGATAACAATATTACAGGCTTTGCAATCGCTTGGAATAGGTTTGGTGGTAGGTGTGTTTTTAACAGTTGTAGCAACAATTCCACCAGCAATACGAGCAGCAAAAATGCCGCCTGTTATGGCTTTAAGAACAGAAGTATAATTACTCAATTTTGTATAACTGGATTGCAATAATATAGTTGCAGAATTAACCAGATGAAGGGTGAGGTAATAAATGGTAGGAAATGAATATGTTCTAAGAACGAGGGACGTATGCAAAGAATTCGGTATGGGCGATAGTTTATTAAGAGCCTTAGATGGCGTTAATTTGGATATATACCGAGGTGAATATATCTCCATTATGGGTCCATCCGGTTCAGGAAAGTCCACCCTTTTTAATATGATTGGAGGCATGGACAAGCCTACAAGCGGTTCCGTATTTATTAATGATGTAGATATGGCGCAGCTTGATGCACAGGAGCTAGCTTACCTTCGATGCAGAACTATGGGGTATATTTTTCAAACATTTAATCTTATTCCGGTTATGACAGCCCTTGAAAATGTTACTTTGCCAATGGTTTTTGCAGGTACATCTACCGATGACTCTATAGAAAAAGGTGTGCAATTGCTTGAACTAGTGGGATTAGGCGAACGACTTCAGCATAAACCATCCGAGCTTTCTGGTGGTCAGCAGCAGCGTGTAGCTATTGCCAGAGCCCTAGCAAATGATCCTGCAATTATACTAGCTGACGAACCTACAGGCAACCTGGATTCTAGAACCGGTAAAGAGATTATTACACTATTGAAAAAAATGAATCAAGAGCAGGGTGTAACAATTATCTCTGCAACTCACGATTTGAAGATGCTTGATATATCTGACCGTGTAGTATGGATAAGAGACGGTAAAGTAGAGCGAATTGAAGATAGAGACGAGATTGACATTCAAGTTGGTGTAATGGAAGGTCAACACGCATAGATTAGTTTTGTTTATTGTATCTAAAACAGACCGTGTAATATAAAACACGGTCTGTTTTAGCAAATATCACCTAAAATATTTACAAGGAGAAGTTACATGCTTAAGGAAGATGTTAAAAAAGCACAGGAAAGAGCGTTGGTATATTTAAAAAAGGCTAACATAGTGATTAGACCAGATGAAGCAGAGAACATGGAAATTGCAGATTTTGGATTAGGTATGTTAGATCAGCTTGGATTAGAAATAGTTGTGTATGTTAATACTGACAGAGTATGCGCAAAAGAATTAGTGATGTTTCCAAATCAAACATGCCCGGAACATATACATCCGCCAATAGATGGCGCTCCAGGCAAAGAAGAAACGTTCCGTGTAAGATGGGGGAAGGTATATCTATATGTGCCGGGACCAAAAGCCCCTAATCCTAAAGCCAAACCTCCTAAGGGACGCGAGGAATTCTTTACGGTATGGAATGAGATAGAGCTTAATCCCGGCGATCAATATACACTTATGCCTAATACACTGCATTGGTTCCAGGCAGGAGATGAAGGTGCTGTGGTGTCGGAATTCTCAACAAAGAGCCGAGATGATTTAGATGAATTTACTGATAAGGGTATTGTTCGTATTCCTGTAATTGAATAGTCAGTTAATCTAAATTGATAGAATATGGTATTGTTTTACTTTCCTAAAGGAATTTAAATGCTGCATTCAGCTTCTTCTGATTCAATGATTAATATCAATTGTATGGGATTTGATAAAACCCAAATTTTTGCAGCTGATGAATTGAAACGTTATCTGTCCAGAATGATTAAGCAGGATGTATCTGTAAAGATAAATCCAATAGCACAGGTGGATGACAGTGATATCAATTTAGCTGTTTATTCAGCCTTGCCATTTTTGGATTTGCCCAATGTTGATGATATAGCATTTGATGATTCTTTATATATTGACATTGATAAAGGGGCAGGCTATATATCCGGAAGTAATCCGCGTAGCGTGCTGCTGGCTGTATACAGATTTCTTACGGAGATTGGATGCAGATGGGTTCGTCCGGGTGCAGATGGTGAATATATCCCAGAATTGGATTCATTGCCGGATGTGCATGTGTGTGAATCGGCGTCATATAGGCATAGAGGCGTATGTATTGAAGGCGCCGTTAGTTATCAGCATGTAAGGGATATGGTAGATTGGATTCCTAAGCTTGGCTTCAATGCATATTTCACTCAGTTTAGAGAAGGATTTGCTTTCTTTGACAGATGGTATTCACATCAGGGCAATCCGACTATGGAAGGCAAGCAGATTACCCTGGATGATGCGCGAAGGTATATATCTGACCTTGTTTGCGAAATTGGCAAGCGTGGGCTTATCTATCATGCCGTTGGTCATGGATGGACTTGTGAGCCGTTAGGTATTCCAGGGATGGATTGGGAGCAAAGGGAGTATACAGTTCCACCCGAATCTGTGCAATATATGGCGCAGGTTGATGGAGTCCGCGGATTATGGGGAAATATTCCGCTGAACACTAATCTGTGCTACTCCAACCCAAAAGTAAGAGAGATTATTACTGATGAAATAGTTGACTATTTGAAAAATCATCCATGGATAAATGCGCTTCATTTTTGGCTTGCTGATGGCTCAAATAACAACTGTGAATGTGATGAATGTAAAAAAGCGCTTCCATCTGATTTTTATGTGAA
>JAPXND010000088.1:0-11338 GCA_033808695.1 Armatimonadota bacterium | reverse complement strand
TTTACTAGTGCAAATAAGCTGAAACAAAAAATTAGTGAGCCGCATAGAGAAACAACCCAAATATATATTCGCACTAGCTTAGATGATGATGTCAATTAGGATGCTCAATTTCTTTTGGACCGATATCAGCAAAGATTTATCAGACTTATATCTTACAGTGTAATTGCTTATTCACTAAGCAATTATTTCATTGAGGAGGCCACCACTTGATTGTAGCGCCTGCGCTCAATACTAATGCAGACAAAGCAAATAATACTTTCATCAAGGTTTTCATAGATTTCAACCCCTTTCGAGTAAAGATCGCATCTACATCCGCTAATTAGTAGATACCCCTTCGCTCCGCTCGGGTTTCGCTCATATAAACCTTTATATGCTGAATATCGGTCCAAATTTGTTAACTTATAATACTTATACGTCTGTTTACCGATGCTAAAGTAGCATTTACCACTGCTCGCCAAATATCTTGCTTTACAATTGCCGACCCTGTGAGATACTCTTCACCACGATCAGTAATCATGTTGACTAACACAACCACTACATCTTTTCCGCCAAGTGAAATAATTGTTAAATCTTCAAGTATAAACTGAAAATCTTTTTCAATGCTGCTTTTAACAGCATTCAATGTGGCTGATGCAATAAGCCTAAACTGATTTTGATTAGAACAATATCCGCTTGTTGTGCCAGAGTAAACATTATCATCTCTGGATAAACGAACAGTTGCTTCCCCAGTAGATCCATTCATAGAGATTAGGACTTCGGTGAATTTCAACCTTGCGTTTTCGTATTTGACTGGTGATTCAAAATGTGTTTGTGCTACACTGATTTTTTTGTGATCGAGTTCTATGTTGAATTTTGCAATTAAAGCAGATTCAACATCTCTTACTATTTGCTTAGGAGACTTTCTTGAATTTGTTAATATATGAATCTCCTCAATTTTACCCGAGGAGTTAAGAATAACACTTACAGATACAATATCGGACAAGGAGAGAATTACAGATTCAATATCTGACGCACTAATGTTCTGGCTCATATCTATCCCTTTGTGTTAATATTTTGAATTATCTAAATGCTGCCTTAAAAGTATCAGAAAGTTTTAATTTGATAGCTGCAATCTGCGGTTCTACTTCATCATCACGCAGTGTTCGAGTTTGAGATCTGAATTGGGCTTTAAATGCCATGCTCTTTTTGCCTTCCGGGAGCTGCTGACCGGTATAAACATCAAACAATGTAAGCGATTCCAATGAATCACCTGCTGCACTTTTAATTGCATCAGTAAGTTGTTCGCAGGATACCTCATCAGACACTACTATCGCAATGTCTCTCGTAATGGCAGGATATTTGGACAGCTGTGTATATGATTGTTTATCATAAGCGCCTGCTTCCATAAGGTTGTTAAAATCCAGTTCAAACACAATTGTTCTATCTGCAAGATCATATTTTGCCATAGTTTGGCTGCTGGTTTCTCCGATTATACCAATATATTTGCCGTTTGATTCTATAATTGCTGTACGTCCGGGATGCAGCAAAGAATCTTGATGCGGCTTGTAAGTTACATTATCTATTTGAAGAGAATCAAAGAGAATTTCTAAAATTCCTTTGACGGTGTAAAAATCTACAGCGGTTATTTTTTTATCAATGTTCCAAGAATCGTTCCATATACTTCCGGTTATAGCGCCAGCGATACTCAGTTTTTCGTCTATAGCGTCATCAACAGGAATAAATATATGACCTATCTGGAAAATATTGATATCTTTGATGCCATGATGGTTGTTGTTTGTTATTACATCAAGCATTGAATGCAGCAGATTGTCCCGCATTCTGCATAGGTCGTCAGTCATTGGGTTAGATACAGCTATCTGCTGGTCATTTTCCTTTTTAGGAACCATACTTCCTGTTACAACTTCCTGCATGCCTAATGATATCAATATAGATGAAACCTTGTTTTTAAATCTGTTTTGAAGATTATCCCTTCCCTGCATTGTTTCTCCAATAGGAAGTGTGGTTGGTATTTTATCATATCCATGCAGCCTTCCAACTTCTTCAATAAGGTCTTCTTCATATTGGATATCCGGGCGAAAGGTAGGAACAGTTACAAGCAATCCATTTGACTGATCTACATCCATCTCAAGTTTTTTCAGATATTCTGCTATTTGATTTTCTGTAAGGCTGAATCCTAATATGAAATTCGTTCGATCTTTTCTTATAGAAACTTTTGCTGGTTTAATTTCACTTGGATAATCATCAATAATGCCGGAAGCAGCTACTCCTCCGCCTGTTTTCTGTATCAGCTCCGCAACGCGGTTAAGCGCCTTAATTGTAAGCTGCGGATCTACATTTCGCTCGTATCTGAACGATGCTTCTGTATTCATCTGAAGTGCACGTGCAGTTTTTCTTATTGAAAGCCGATTAAAATTTGCAGATTCAAGCAATATGTTGGTAGTTTTGTCTGTAACTTCAGAGTCAAGTCCACCCATTACACCGGCAACTGCCACCGCTTTGTTGGCATCTGCAATAACCATCATATTCTCTGATAATTCGTGTTCTTCAGCATCAATAGTCGTAAGTTTTTCGCCTTTATATGCTTGCCTTACTACTATCTTATGCTCATCCAAAAGGTCATAATCAAATGCATGCAGCGGCTGACCCATTTCAAGCAGAACATAGTTTGTAGCATCTACCACATTGTTTATAGGTCTCATACCTGCAGCAATCAACCGCTGCTGCATCCATTCTGGCGATTGACAAACCTTAGTGTTTTGAATTACTCGTGCAGAATATCTTATGCAATTAGCGGGAGTATCGTTGATGATTGATGCAATTGTGTTTATATATTGACCTTCTTCTTTCACATGAGCTGATGGATATCTGAATTCTGTATTCAGCAGTGCAGAAACATCTCTGGCTACACCGGTAATAGAAAGCAGATCTGGACGATTAGGAGTAACATAGGTTGAAAAAACAACAGAGCCATTAGTGTTAACGATATCTTCAACTTCCAGCCCAGACATCGTAAGTCTATCTGCAAGCTCTTCAATGCTAATATCAAAATCTACATACTCTTTCAACCAGTCAATAGGTACTAACACAATAACAAAACCTCTTATATTATATTAAACTCAATACTGTTTAGAACATTCTTAGAAATCTTATATCATTTTCAAGGAATAAGCGAAGGTCATCTATACCGTGCTTCAGCATAGTTATGCGTTCTATTCCCATACCAAATGCAAATCCGGAATATCGTTCGGTGTCATATCCAAATCTGTTAAGAATATTGGGATGAATCATACCGGCGCCGCCAAGCTCTATCCAACCGCTGCCTTTGCATAAACCACATCCTTCACCCTTGCAAACGAAGCAGCTTATAGCCCATTCGGCACCGGGTTCCACAAATGGAAAATAGTCTGGACGGAAACGAACCTGTGTATCTTCTCCAAACATCTCGGCAGAAAATTGAGTAAGGGTTCCTTTTAGATCAGACATGCGGATTCCCTCATCAATTGTGAAACAGTCTACCTGATGAAACGTGTGTGAATGAGTGGCATCAATATCATCAAGCCGGAAGCATCTGCCAATTGTGCATATACGGAACGGCGGTTTTCTGCGTTCCATAACATGTCCCTGAAGCGCAGTGGTTTGTGTTCTAAGAATAATATCATTTGTTATATAGAATGACATTTGAGCATCCATTGCGGGATGATCTGTTGGATAGTTAAGGGTTTCGAAATTGTAGTTATAGTGTTCCGCTTCCGGACCGTCAACTATTTCATATCCCATGCCAATGAATATATTGCTTGTTTCATTCATCACGCTTGTTAGGGGATGTTTACGACCAATTCGATAATATCTACCAGGGAGAGTAACATCTATAGTTTCTTCTTTTAGTTTATTTTCACTCTCAATTATTTCAAGCTCTTGCCGTTTTGATGCTATTAGCTGCAGAATTTTATCCTTAACAGCATTTACTTTCTGACCAAAGCCTGGTCGTTCATCTTTAGGCAGTTCACCAATTCTGCGAAGCAGACCTGTGATGCTTCCTTTTCTTCCAAGATATTCAGTGTCTATTGCGTTTAGAGTTGAAGATAACGAGGCAGCTGATATTTTAGCAATTGCCTCATTTGATAGAGATTCGAGTGTATTTAATACTGATGATGTTTCTTGTTGATTGTAGGACATTGTTATTTCTCGGCAGGGATGATTGTTACTCACCCCTGCAAAATTTATTTATACAGCTATTTGTTCTGATGCTTTTTTTACAAGCAATGCAAATCCTGCTTGATCATTAACAGCCATATCTGCAAGGATCTTTCTGTCTATTGTTATATCAGCTTTGCGAAGACCTTCAATAAAACGATTATACGAAAGCCCGTGCATTCTTGCGCCTGCATTAATTCTTGTTATCCAGAGTCTTCTGAAATCGCGCTTTTTGTTGCGTCTATCTCTGTAAGCATATTGAAGCGAGTGTGCAACTGCCTCGTTAGCTGTTTTAAATAAGCGATGTCTTCCACCCCAATAACCTTGGGCGCGCTTAAGAATTTTCTTATGTCTTTTGTGAGCCATTATCCCACGTTTAATTCTTGCCATGGATTTCTCCCTCCGATTTAGATATTACGGTTTTCATATAGTTATAGCTGCGCAAGATTCGGAACCATTCTCCGAACTTTTTTTACTTCGCTAGGAGAGACAACTGAATCCATAGATAATCTGCGCTTTCTGCTTCCGCATTTACTTATCATAAGATGACCTTTACGGGCATTTCTTCTTAATATTTTACCTGTGCCCGTAACTTTAAACCGCTTAGCGGCTGATTTTGATGTTTTGATTTTTGGCATAGCACTTATCCTTTCAAGACACTTCTTGCCACGAAATCTCCGGATAACGATCACCGGGTTTACCCGTGGCAAGACCGCGCTCGTTCAATATTTATAATCTGTCTGTGCAGTTAAACTTCTATTTTGGACTAAATATTATAATCATGGTTTTACCTTCCATCATAGAAGGTTTTTCTACAACTCCATATTCGGATACATCCTGCGCCATACGATCCAATGAACGTCTGGCAACTTCTGGATGGGAAATCTCTCTGCTTCTGAATACCATAGAGATTTTTACTTTATGACCGTCTTTTAGAAACTTTATAACATGCTTGAGTTTGAACTGGTAATCATGCTCATCGATTCCGGGTCTCATCCTTATGTTCTTCATCTCACTTACATGCTGCTTTTTGGATGCTTCCCGCTCTCTTTTTCCCTGTTCGTATTTGTATTTCCCGTAATCCATAATCTTGCAAACCGGCGGAGCAGCAGAAGGCGCTACTTCAATTAAATCAAGTCCACGTTCCTTTGATAGGGCAAGCGCTTCTTTTATAGGCACTATACCTAATTGCTCGCCATTTTCGTCTACAAGCCTGCATTCTTTTGTGCGAATGCGTTCATTAATCCTGAATTCTTTGTTTATATGTAACACCTCATTCATTATTAAGTATATAATAATATAAGTAAGTTTTGCCTTTTTTACTGACAGACCACGCCGTAGTTTATCAGAAATTCACAAAAATGTCAAATAAATTTAATGTATACACCTCAAATTGTTTTATGAATTTTCTGCGTTTATTTTAGAAGCAAATTCATCGAAAGACATTGCTCCAAGATCACCGGATTCGCGGCTGCGCACAGATACTCTGCCTGCTTCTGCTTCTCTATCTCCTACAATCAGCATATAGGGTATTTTTTCCATCTGAGCTTCACGAATCTTAAATCCGGTTTTCTCGTTTCGGGAATCCACCTTAACTCTGATGCCAAATTCTGCCAATTTGGATGCTGTTTCTTTTGCATATTCATGATGTCTATCTGCAATTGGAAGAATAATAACCTGAATTGGAGAAAGCCATAGAGGCAATGCACCTGCATAATGCTCAATCAATATTCCCATAAAGCGTTCAATTGATCCAAACGCCGCCCTATGAATCATTACAGGCCGATGCGACTTGCCATCCTCACCTATATATTCAAGCTCGAACCGCTCAGGCATCGAAAAGTCAAGTTGAATAGTCCCAAGCTGCCATGAGCGCCCCATTGAGTCTTTTATATGAAAATCAATTTTAGGGCCGTAAAAGGCTCCGTCGCCTTCATTTATCTGATAATTGATGTTTTTCGATTTAAGGGTTTCATTAAGCGCTGTTTCAGCCATCTCCCACATTTCATTAGATCCAATTGCCTTCTCCGGTCGAGTGCTCAACTCAATCCTATACTCATTGAATCCAAATTTGCTATACAACGATTCAATAAGATCTATAATCTTGCCAATTTCTTCCTGCACCTGCTCTGGTCTGCAAAAAACATGTGCATCATCCTGAGTAAATGCTCTTACACGGAATAAACCCTGAAGAACGCCTGATTTCTCATGGCGATGAACATGACCAAGCTCTGCATATTTGATTGGAAGGTCGCGGTATGATTTCATGCTGTCTTTATAAATAAGTATCGTGCCTGGGCAGTTCATTGGTTTCACCGAGAACACTTGTTCATCTATATTTACGAAATACATATTTTCGCGATAGGTATCCCAATGTCCGCTTCTGTGCCATAGATCCTCGTTAAGTATCATAGGCGTTTTCACTTCCTGATACCCTCTTTGTGAATGCTCACAGCGCCAATAATCCAGCAGTTCATTAAGCACAATCATTCCCTTTGGATGCCAGAATGGAAAACCCGGACCTTCTTCATGGAAGCTGAACAAATCCAGTTCTTTTCCAAGCTTTCTATGATCTCTTTTACGGGCTTCCTCAAGGCGTTCCAGATGTATGTTTAATTCTTCCTGTGTTGGAAATGCTGTGCCGTAAATTCGCTGCAGCATAGGATTTTTTTCGCTGCCACGCCAATATGCACCTGCAACACTAAGAAGCTTTATGGCGCCAATCTGATTTGCGCTTTCAACATGAGGGCCTTTGCACAGGTCAGTAAAGCTGCCCTGATTATATATTGAAATGGCTTCATTCTCTGGCAGTTCATTTATTAGGTCAATCTTATATGGTTCATCTGCAAAAAGCGAAAGCGCCTCATCTTTTGCAACTTCGCGATGAGTAAATACAGGGTTGGCAGCAATTATTCTGGCAATCTCAGCTTCAATTTTTTCTATATCGTCTGGTGTAAATCCTTCCTGCCAATCAAAATCATAGTAGAATCCATCTTCTATTGCAGGACCTATTCCCAATTTTACATCCGGATACAATGTTTTTACAGCTTGCGCCAACACATGTGATGCGCTGTGTCTTAATCTTGCTAATTCTGCTGCGCTGCTTTCCACGAAAACCAACTCCTTTGTTATTAATTACAAAATCTGTATGATTAAATCAGAATAATATTATTTGATTTGTCTCATATAATTTATTAATGCATTTTAATATAATAATCTTGCATCAATCTATTAATGATAGAATAAATTGGCATTCTATTGCAAATTTAATAATTAACTTATGGATGCATGCAAATTAGAGGCGATTGAAGCAGTAGTATAAGTTATTTTGAATGTAATAGCAGTTTGGCATACTATAATCTGCCATGATATCAATCAACAAACTTTAAACCTATTATTCCTGCCAAAATCATTGAGAGAAACAGTAGTCTGGGCAGTGCAACAGATTCTTTCCATAGAATGATTCCAACAATAACAGTGCCTGCAGCGCCAATACCTGTCCAAACTGCATAAGCAGTCCCAAGAGGCAGTTTTTTCATTGCAATTGCCAGCAATACAACACTGATTGTCATTCCCACAACTGTTATTACAGAAGGCCATAATTTGGAAAAACCTTCAGACATTTTTAATGCAGCCGCCCATACCACCTCAAACAAGCCGGCTATAAAAAGAATATACCAATACATTCTTGCTCCTTGTAATAATAGAGAAAATATTGTTTTATTATTATAACTTATATATTAAACTTTTACAGAACCAGCATAATTTATACAATGGAATCGTTTGTTTTATATGTAAACAACATTGAGGCATAGTAATTGAAGAATAATACTATAGGTGTTTTTAATTACCTGCAAAAATCAGGGAGGTTCGTTGGTGAGTTAAAAAGCTTATACTCCCCGCAAAAGTATTTTATCCGGCGGAAGATTACCATCAGCAATATTTTGAAAAACGAAATATGCTTCCCCATCCTGCCACATATTTAAAATATGAACAGGCTCGCCTAAGCAAGCCTGTATTTCACATCCATCTAATTTGCACGTACACTGCGTGTAGGATTATCTCTGGTAAAATCAACTGCTTCAGCGTTTACAGCCTTAATCCATGATATATAAGGCATAAAATCTTCCGTTGCACTATCAAAATCTACAAGACGAACTGGTTTGCCATTCACATCACTAAATTCAATTTCAACCAAGGGATATCCGCTCTTAGCTTTTGGCAGAAGTTTTGCATTTAACTTGTTTACATCAAATACAGGATCATCGCTGTTTGATACTATTTCTCTAATGTTCACCCAATGATCTTTAGATGCTTCGTTCTTTTCCGGCAACACAGTAATCTCTAACTTGTGTTTGCCGGGTGAAAGCTTTTCAGATTCCCAGCGTGCAGATAGAAACATATTTGGTGTATCATGCTGATAGGTGAAGAGCGCTTCGAATTTGGTATGGTCAATTGGACCATACATGTCTATTACGCCAACATTCTGACCATCGATTTTAATCTCCGCCATACCGCAGTCATAAAGCGGATTATAGAGAATAGCTACATTTTCGCCCTCAAATTCATAAGTCAGTGAATCACCAGGACGTTTGCTTCCATACAAATCTACATATGGCAGATGTCTTGCAGACATATAGATTCCCCATTCGCCATTAAACTGCAAATAGCTTTTAGGATCTTTGCGCGGATATGCAAGAAGCACAGGCCCATGGTAGAATGATGCTCTGCCTGCAGCCTCGTTGGCGCCTTTCCAATAATGGATTGACATATCAAGCTCAATCATTATCTTGTCGCCGGGATTCCATTCTCTTTTTAAAACCAGATATGAGCCTGATTTTACATTGTCTGCCTTTTCACCATTCACTTTGACAACTGTGTTTTTGCTCCAGTGAGGGATTCTGAGCTTAAGCGCAAAATCAGCTGATTGCTCCGGATTTATGGTTATATCTACTTTGCCGGTTCTGGGGTAATCTGTCTTTTGAGTAATTGTAACTGGAATATCTCCAGCATGTGCTGTAATTGATGACGGACCATACCAGTTTAATACAAGATTATCTTTATTCTGCATTATTGCCCATTCACTTATCAACCCAAATCCGCGTGCGCCATTAACTGTGCAGCAGCATATCTCAACGTTATCTGGACGATTAGGATCGCCCATGCCAGGCATTGCCATAGTTATTTTACCATCGGATGGAACATTGTATGACTGCCAAAATCCTGATCTGGAACTAAACCCCAACACAAAATTCATAAAAGACAGCTCTATTTCATCGGCTACTAAAGAATCACCGGTAAGCTTAAGCAGCTCAACAGCAAGCCCAAGCCAGGCAACGCCGCAGCAAAGCTCTTTAGGACGCACTTCATATGGACTTCCGAACACCTGTTCCATTGAACCCCATCCGCCATTGTTATGACGGTCGGTTTTATCTATGCTCCACCAAATCTTTTCCAGAGCCTTTGCATATCTTGCGTCACCGGTTAACCAGTACAGCTCCGATAGACTCATTAGTGTATGCATGTTTTCCCATCGGGCTGCACCGGGTGCAGTGTTTTGATAAAACTCTATACCTTGAAGGGTCTTATTAACAAAATCTGAACCTTTTGTTGTAACTTCATCATATCCTGCCGGATATTCATCCTCAACTATCTGAACAGCCAGATCAAGATAGCGCTTATCATGCGTATCGTTATAAAGCATTGCTAAAGAGTGAGCAGGCGAAAGATTGAATTCTCGTATGCCTATTGCAGCCAGACTGCCGGGTTTCGCAAGAAACTTATCGCACATCAAATCAGCAATTCCCTTTGCTGTGTTAAGGGCTTTTTCATCACCAGATTCACGATACCAAAGTATATGCCCAAGCATAATATGATAATGGTTCCAAGCATCACATGTAATTGGCGGATCATCAGACGGCTGTTTGCCGGTAAGCTGATAATCATCTGGAAATACACCCAGATATCCGTTATCTGCTTGCAATGATGCCAGCTTATCCACAACATACTCTATGTGCTTTTTCAATTCAGGATCACGGGTAATGCGATAAATTTCAACCGCACCTGTAAGATGTTTCCCAGTAAATTCACCCGCCCATGGTTCCAATGACTTAAATGGCTTGTTGTTTCTATTTTCGATGTCTGTAAACAATCTGGGATTTTTGTTTAGCATTACCTTCAACCAGTTATTGGAGAGAGCATCAATGTAATCTTTTACATATCCATTAAACTCGTATCTGGTTTTAGAATCTCTTTGAAACACGGGTTTCATTTGAATGTTTCCTTTCAATTGGTTGTTTTCTGCATATGAACAAGCAGTAAATAAAATACTCATTATGCACATGTAAGCAGCTATTTGTATCCGCATGACAATTTCCTTTTTCCTTATTTTGTAGTAATTATACATTCAATTGTAAATATAAACAATTCACCACAATCATAATATTGAAATTTATCCGTAATTTAAAGAAGGATAAATACATAAAACAGCTAAATGTAAATTAATCTGCTGAAAGGAGGAGATGGAATGAAGCGCTCTATGAAATTAGTTATAACCTTAACTGCATGCTTGTTTTTAACAGCATGTATGTTATCCGGCGCACTTTCCGCAATAAGCATGGAAGATCCCTTTAATGTAAAATCGTTTGGTGTTATAGGTGATGGTATTGCCGATGACACAGCTGCCATCCAAAAAGCGCTGGATGCAGCATCAGAAACTGGCGGCAAGGTATATCTGCCCGCAGGAAAATATCTTGTATCTGGAAGTCTAAACATACCGGTTGGAGTTAATCTTGCCGGTGCAGCTGTATCTCCGCAATACATTGAACCGCTTACAGGTTCAGTTGTACTTGCAACAGGCGGACGCGGCGAAGAAACAGGTCCTGCATTATTTGAGCTTGGTGATTCATCTGCTGTAACAGGAATTACAGTTTTCTATCCAGAGCAGCAGGTTAAAGAAATTGTTCCTTATCCATGGACTTTTCATTTGAAAGGTGGAGACAACACCGTTGAAAACGTTACTCTTATAAACAGCTACAACGGTATAAAAATCGGACCGGAGAGCAATGTAAGGCATAGAATCAGAAGTGTTTATGGATGTGTTCTTCGCAGAGGAATCTGGCTGGATACCTGCACAGATATAGGA
>JAPXND010000087.1:0-11351 GCA_033808695.1 Armatimonadota bacterium | reverse complement strand
TGGTTCCTCCTTGATTGGTTTTGTTGGCGAACTTCACCTTTCATTTTGGTTAACCTTTTCCCGCTCTTTTCCCTCCTTCATTGTGTAACCTATCTTTGTTTAATGTACAATGGTATATTGACTTTTGTCTGCAGCCACCATGATTTTGAAGCATCTTTTGCTTCTATATCTAAAGGACGCTTTTGCGGCAAAACTTCACTGCTAACAATCTCAGAATCGGTGTTTTCAGCTCTCATACTTCCGGTTGTATGGAGGTATATTACAGTTTCCTGAGATTCACTGAAAGCATTATCTATATATGCTCCACAAAAATTAGCAAGTGGTCCCAATTTAAGATCATTTGCAACAGAATCCCACATAGGAAACTCAATATTGGGATCATTGGTATCTATAAACAGCGGAAATCTTAGGTCTTTGCCATCAGCAAATCCTCTTGTCCAATTTTCTTTCACTGTACCGTCAGGCAAATCACCTTTGCGAACATTCCAATTTCTAATTTCAGTAGGCGCGGGCGTGCGTCTATATGTAAATTCAACTAATGCAGCTTGATTGCTGCTTGATATTAGTTTTATTGGAGTATCGGCATATAGTCTCTTTGCCTGTTTTGGAATATTTGGGTCTACACTAACCGACTTGATCTGCAAGGAATCCTCTGGCAGAAGTATAGCAATCCGCTCAGTTTTTCCTTGTGGTCCAGATGTTCTGATAGTATAACCATCATCGGTAACTTGCATGGCGCCCGGAATTCCATACATCCTCGGCTTAGTTATCTTATTTGGCGCTGGCTTTACCTGTAAAACCATTACCTGCTGCGCCGGGATATGAATTTGCAGATTCGTTCCAAGCGAAACAAACGGACCCTGAGCAGTCAATTTCAAACGTTCTACAGGGTGCAGCTCGGTCAGCTCAACTTTGCCATTATCACTAAAACCAAGTTGTTTATCAAATGGAACTTCTATCACTCTGTCCCAGTACTGCGGGTTGACAATAAAAATGTATCCTTTATTATCTGCAATGTGACTGTATATTTCAACAGAACCCATACCGGGGTTGTCTGCTGCGTGATAGGTCTTTGTCCAGAGCTTATAATCTTTCTTTATTATCTTTATCCATTTGTTATAAAACTCTTTAATTTCATCTACTTTTTTATCAGGCATCTTATCAAGCCATTGTCTTATATCACCCAGTCCAATATTAGGAGTTACAGCCAGAGTAGACAGAGCTCCATATTGATAGTTTCTTATCTCCGGAACTATTGAATTCTGTGAAAAGAAATACTGGTAATTTGAAAAGAATCTGTATGGCAGGAAATGTGTATAATGAAGCGTTACCATTTGCTCACGACGTGCATCATCTAAAAGCCTTGTCATATTTAATCCCTGCCATGTTGAGACAATGTATGGATCTGTAATATACAAATTGTGATTATACCAGGCGATTTTCGGCAGAAAATCTACCCAATTGCCAGAGTTTGACCACGACATCATATTTGGCGAGATGCTGTTTATTGCTTCAAGCAATCGTATTAATCCTTTAACCTGATGATATACATTATCCTCACCCGGCGGGTATGGTTTATCGGTGGAGTAATCCGGTCTTATATCAAGAAAATCAAGATTGTGTATTTCAAACCCATACTTTTTACCGTTTGGCACAACAGTATTGATATAGTAATCTACATATTCCGGAACACCCAATGAGAATAATCCTGTTATTGATCCATTTTTGTCTTTTATTCTCCATTCATTTTTGTTCAGAAAGTTGCCATATTCATTGTAGTGTCCGCAAAATAATCCGCTGGCAGTTGAATAATCGCCTGTGCGCATACCAAGTTTACGCGAATAATCCATAAGCTCCTTAACATCAGCAGGATCCGGATCCCCTTCCACCCAATCAAACACACCGGGAAAGACTTGATAATATTCCATCCCCAGTTCACGCATGAGCTTTAAGTCTCGTTTGTATAGATCCTTATGGAAACTCAGAGTGGGATGATCATACATGGTATAGAACACATATCCCTTTTCAACCTGAGTATATCTGTTATTCATGCAGCACGATGTGAGCATTGGCTTATTGAATCGCGGCTTGTATTGCTCCTGAATGTATGAATCAACCGCATCAACTTCTCCTTCATCATAACCATATCTCATTTTACCAGTCAGCTCTGTGGCGCCGAATGTAAGCGAGTGTGCAGTGTATCTTTCTCCTGCTTTGAGTAATACATGAGGAGGATATTTAACAGTGGTTACGGAGTCAGTATATTGTATTTTGGAATATGGAAAATCAAGCGATACAAATATTCCTTTGCTGCCTTCTCTGTAAAATGCTGCAATATCCTGCATTGGTGTTCTTGAAACAATCGGTTCTTTTGATGATGATGCATTCCACATAGATACTGTTTTAAGCGATATATCCCGCTTGGGCGTAATAACAAGCGATTTAGTTATTCTTCCTAAGCCTGTGAATTTGTATTCCAACTCCCAGCTGAGCTGTTCTATATCACCATTTAATGATATTGATTTGCCATTTTTTGCTGCTTTGATCTCTTTAGCAGATAGTGGAATTAATATACCATCGGAGGTTTCAAAGCTCCATGAGATTCCTTCAAGACCGTTTATACTTATTCCGCCAGAAGTAAAGCTTGCTTCCCTGACGCCCGATTCATTTGCTGTAATATTCAGATTAAGCTTTTCATCTGATATAGTGTAACTATTGCCAGATGCACTTATTGATGGTATGCAGATAATCAATGCAGTTGCACATAGAAATATGTATTTCATTTTAATCTCCGTATTCAGCTTTTATTGTTATTGGTTTATTTGTTGGTTTTATTCTAACTATCTCTTTTATTGGATCGAAATCTTTATGATTTTTGCCATCAACAAAAACTTTTTTCATTTGATTTCCATCCGGATGTCTGAGCCTTATAACAATCCGCTCGGGTGTTTTTCTATCTGGCGGATATACATTTGCTTCGATATATCCACTGTTTACATGCGACTCAATCCTATAACCGGTTTTGCCAAAAAACGATGGGGCATCTTTTATCTCCACCACCATACCGTCTTTCATCCAATTATTTGTAACAAATGGAGCAAGCCAAAGATCATTATCACGGGCTGTAAGGAACATGAGGTGTGTTTGTTGAAGGAAATGACCAGTTTCATGCGTCTTATTCCACACTGATGCACCCGGATTCTCATAGAAACTTAGGTCTTCCCGATTATACATCGGTGCAAGCTGATTGAAATATGATCTTACAAACGCTTTAACATCATCACGCTTAGCGCATAGCTCTGGATATCTGCCATAGTAAGGCTGTGCTTTTGGGTATCCGGCTCTATCAAACCAGTCATTTACACTCTCTTCCAAGATATAGCCTGTTGCATAATCTTTCATAAACTGCACATCCTCGAGATAATCTGCCATCCATTGGACTTGTTTTTCAAACGGGGCAAATACTTCTTCATCAACCAAATGATGTGAACCAATCTCAACATCATATATCCATGCAAGTGAATAGTTAGGAAAGAATTGCTCGCATGGACCAGGTTTCAACAACTGAAAAGGTGAATCTGGAATCCAAGTTCCATCCATCAATGGAACTACAGGAGTTCTTGCCTGTGTCCATTTATATGCACGGCGGATTTCATCTCTTAGTTTTTCTGCTTCAACCTTGAATTTTTCAGATCTTCTATCGCCTGCTTCACTCATAACCTTAGAGGCCTGCGCAAGTCCTGCATAGTAATATCCCTGAGCTGCATAAATATAACCCCAATCCTGCCAGTCTGCCACAGTACCTGGAGGGATTAAGCCGTATTCAAGAACTTTCTCTCCATTTGGATCAAGACGTTTTGTTTTATCTGCCTGTTTTGTAATCCAACTGCATATACGCGCCACGCCTGGAGATACTCTCTTCCACCATACATCATCGCCGGTAAGCCTATAGTGATCGCTCATAAACCAAATATGCTGTCCGGTACCTATCATAGTATATCCGTGGGAGAGGTAACCTGCAGGATTTTGACGCTTGATGAAAAAGTCGTATCCACGTTCTGCATAATCATGCTGACCCATCATATCCATACCTCTGATAATTGCATGGGATTCAGTATCAAGCGAACAATAGTAAACAGATGCTATCCAAGGATCTACATATTTTCCATTTTCTTCATTTCTTGATGCTATCATACAATGAGGCTGTGATGCCATGATAATGTTAGTAAGAAGCTTATCCGGAATGTTAATCTTCATACTTGGAGCCATAATATTCAGCCAATAATCTTCTGCTGCTTTTCTGACTGATTCAGCATTGGCAAGAATCATATGGTCTGAAGGTTTTATCTCCCATTCCATTGGTACAAATGCTGAAAGCTCTACAGTGGAATTTGCCGGTATGTTTCCGCTGTAAACTACATTATCATCAGTGATTTCACAATTTAGTTTTTCACCGCCATTTTGTTCTACTGCAGCAATAAGCGCTTCACCATCGCTGGCAATGATTCGATTGTCGGTATATTCGATAACGGCAGGTTTTTTACTATGAACATCTGCTGTAAAATTTAGCTTTAGTGATGCTTCCGCCGTCTTATCTGTATTGTTCTTGATAGTATACTGAATCAGGCACAACGGTTTATCATTCAACCATTTATCGGTTCCTGTTTTATCATATGGAGCCACACATACTGATTGATGATAACTTATGCCATTCTCTTCAACTATCATATGGGGGATTGGCATCCATTCATTATCAAGTGAACGTGAATAGTTAGAGTTGGAGCCAGACCCAAACTGCGGTGTTATTTCAATGGGATTTACATAGAATACACCAACTAACGAAAATGGTCCAACACCAACCTTGCCAAATTTATCTACAACTGCTTTGCGATTATCAAATGCAAGCGAGAGCATTGTTGGCGATCTGTCTTGTACATCAAGATAAAGTTTGGAAATTGCATTTTCAAACCGTTGATCGGGCATCTGATGAACTCTTTGCAGAACCGTTTCCTTTCCCTTGATTGATTCTTTATATTCAGCTAAAGTCATTGTTGAATCATTAGAAGCTGCATAGAATCCTGCATCTTTCACATATATATGCTTATTGTTGATAATATCATCTATTGCCACACTAAATTCACCACTGGGCATTTTAATCCGCAGAACTGTGCGATCGTATCCCCATGGACGATATGCTGTATACTTGATTTTAAGCTTTAAGGGCTTAGATAGATCCCATTTTGTGCTGATGGAATTCTCTCCAGTAATTGAGTCAACAATCTGACCGTTGTAAATTCCAACCTGTCCCTTTTTGCCAGCTTTGAATTTTTCGGCATTTAATGTAATCTGTGTAGTTTCCCATTGAGATGTGGTATTAGCAAAGAAATTTTTTATTTTAATAGTTTCATCAGATTTGGGAAATATCCATCTTATTTTGTATGTTCCCTGTGAAATATCTCTGTTGTCTTTACCACTAAATCTATATGTCCATGTATCACCGTTTTGTTCAATGCTACCTATAATTGGTATCCATTTTCCCTGCCATTCTGAGTGTCCATCCAGCACAAGCGGATCTTTTATCGCCCACCCTTCTACACGAACACCATCAATGGACGGCATTGATTTCGTATCAGCAAATTGAATTCCAAATTCGGTAAGTCTGCGTCTTTCAAGCCATTGCAATCCAATGCACGACTCTCCGTTTGCAGCTACTGGAACGTTGTATATACCCTTTGTTGGCGCAATATCAGTTTCTGTAAACACATCCTCTGCAGGGAATTCAGAGAGCCGAAAAACACTAACTCCTGTGGTTCTCGCAGGATCCCAATATGCAACTCTGGCAAAAGGCGCCATGTCAACAGGTTCACTGACTGACAAATCAGATGCAAGAAACAATTTTGCATCCGCCCAGTTTACTTTTGGAACGCCATGACCGCTTAATATCATTTCTTTTGCACCTTTAAGCGAAACACTCACATGTTTTGCATCATCTTCAGCGGTCATATTTCCACTTTCATACATAATCTTTCCATCTACTGCAACTCTGAATGTACCGATTCCTTCACTTCCGGGTTGTATTCCTATATCAGATTCAAATCTTTCATACTTGCCATCAAGCATAATCTGGATATCACCATATGGTGAACCCACACCTTTTTCATATGTTTTATCCTTAATTTTTATCTGCTCACCAGGTATTGGCGCTGGCCATAACGGATATGTTGTAGTATCGGCGCCGAGCATTTTGGTATAATCCATAGGATATTTGGAAATACCGTATATTACATCACTAAGATAATCAAATTTCATTGTATCTGCTTGCAGCACATTCATTGTTGTAAACATAAGCATCCCTCCAAGAATATAAAGTTTAATCTTCATCATAGCTCCAGATCATACGTGTTTATAAGATTTTCATCAGGTGTGACATAGATATTATTCCATTTAATTTGTATACTCTGTTGAGCTGAAGTCCGCTTAACAAGCAAACTCTCATATGCTCCAAGAGTTAATGGTTCTTCACCGGTGGCTGAAGGCATTACAGTAAGCTTGTATGCTGCAGGAGTCAGGTTCTGCAGTGTAACAATAGCTGTTCCATCTTCTAAAATAGATTGTTTCACTTTTACAACATCATTCATGAAGGTGGTCATCAGTAACTCATTTGCCCACAACATATTATCAAACCATGCTATAGTTCTTCCGTTCTTTATTGCATCAATTACTGCTTCAGGTGATTTGTCTTCAGCAAGCAGCAGTGTAACAGCTTTGGATTTATATTTATCTCTTAATCCATGAGCGTCTGAATGGGCAAATACACCTATTCCTTTTTCTAAAGCCCATTTGAAACCATTTGGATAGCACCAAGTGCCATGAGTGTTAATTGAATTCCAACCAGAACCAACAGACAAATTTTTCACTTCTAACCCAACAATTATTCCATTTTCTACACCCCAATTTGGCACTTCATTGAATCCTACATGCGGATGTGCATATATTACAACGGCGCCCATTTTCTTCAGCTTATTTAGCTCATCCTGATAGTATACTTTTCCTTCGCCGCGCTCCAAATCCCAAAAATGTGGTTTCAAAGATTGATAGTCATCAGGAATGTTCAATAAAACCAGGTGTTCTTTACCTTCCGCACCAGATTCAACACCTCTGATAAGAGTTATTCCAAGTGCATCAGCTAACGGCTTTGCTTCTTCATAGGGATTACAATCTTTATTACCTGTTGTAGAGATTAGATTATATCCATGATCTGTTATAGCAATTGCATCATATCCATACTCCCATGCCTCCTGAACCCTCTCAGAAGGAGTAAGTTTACCGTCTGAATGTATGGTATGAATATGAAAGTCTCCAGACAATACTTCATACTTACCAACTTTTGGAAATCTTTGCATAACTCTCTTTACCCCGCTTTGTTCTTTGAAAGTTTATTTACTTGATTTTGTGAACAAACAGATTGGATGAGCAAAGCTGACATTAACTCAACATGTAATATGTTTTTCATTGCACCTCTCCTTTATTCACTTTTCATCATATTTCTAGATCATACGTGTTTATAAGATTTTCATCAGGTGTGATATAGATATTATTCCATTTTATTCTTATACTCTGTTGAGCTGAAGTTCGCTTAATAAGCAAACTCTCATATGCTCCAAGAGTTAATGGTTCTACACCGGTGGCTGAAGGCATTACAGTAAGCTTGTATGTTACAGGAGTCAGGTTCTGCAGTGCAACAATAGCTGTTCCATCATCTAAAACAGACTGCTTTGCTTTTACAACATCATTCATGAAGGTGGTCATTAATGACTCATTTGCCCACAACATACCGTCAAACCATGCAATAGTTCTTCTGTTCTTTATTGCATCAACTACTGCTTTAGGTGATTTGTTTTTAGCAAGCAGCAGTGTAACAGTTCTGGATTTATACCCACCGGTGTTATTTCTTGTTGCATGAACGTCTGAATTGGCAAATACACCTATTCCTTTTTCCAAAGCCCATTTGAAACCATTTGGATAGCACCAAGTGCCATGAGTGTTAATTGAATTCCAACCAGAACCAACAGACAAATTTTTCACTTCTAACCCAACAATTATTCCGTTTTCTACACCCCAATTTGGTACTTCATTGAATCCAACATGCGGATGTGCATAAACTACAACGGCGCCCATTTTCTTCAGCTTATTCAGTTCATCTTGATAGTATACCTTACCTTCTCCGCGTTCCAAATCCCATGAGTGAGATTTCAAAGGCTGATAATTATCAGGAACATTCAATAAGAGCAGGTGTTCTTTACCTGCCATACCAGACTCAAGACCTCTGATAAGGGTCATTCCAAGTGCATCAGCTAATGGCTTTGCTTCATTGTAGGATTTGTAATTTCCATGATCTGTTATAGCGATGACATCATATCCATACTCCCATGCCTCCTGAACTCTCTCAGCAGGAGTAGGCTTACCGTCTGAATGCATGGTATGAATATGAAAATCGCCAGATAATACTTCATACGCACCAACTTTTGGAAATTTTTGCATAGCTCTCTTTATCTCTTTTTGAGAATAAGCAGCTTGAATGAACAAAGCCGATATTAATGCAATCGGAACCACATACTTCATTACGCGTAATAATTTTTTTATTGTAACTTCTCCTTTTTTTATATTATATTAATCTATAAATAGATTTTCAATTAGTAGTTTGCTTTTACATCTGTATAACCAATCTTGTATGGTATTCTTACTATTTCTTTCTTTGCATCAAAGTCTATCCACCTTGCTCCATCTACAATTACAGATTTCATTTTTTTGTCCTCTGGGTGCCGCAGCCTTATAACAATCGCTTCAGGAGCGCTTCGAGTTGGAGCTTTGATTCTTGCTTCAATGCAACCATTGTCAACATAGGATTTTATAGTATAGTCTACTTTACCAAACTTAGTAGGAGCCTTTCTTACAGAAATTGTTTCTCCATTATTCATCCAATTGTTTGTAATAAAGGGTGCAAGCCAAAGCTCATTACCGCGCTCCATTACAAACATTGTTCTGCTTTGATGCAAAAAGTTGCCAGTCTCATGGGTTTTATTCCATGCTCCACTTGCATTAAAATGCTCCCATATAGACAGATCATCACTATTCAATGATGTTGGCATTGTATTGAAATAAGATCTGATAAACGGTTTTACATCATCTCTCATAGCACATATTTCTGCATTGCGTCCATAATACGGCTGCACTTTGGCAAACCCGCCAAAGTTGAATGGATCTTTAATATTCTTCTCATGAGGATAATCAAACCATCCATCTCTCAAGAACTGAACATCCTCCAAATAATCCATCATCCATTCTGCATCCTTGCTATTTGGATCTATAACACCTAAAGGAACTAAATGATGCGCGCCTAACTCCACATAATAGCACCAGCTTCTTCCAAAATCCTCGCCTGGATAGAAGTCTTCTACCAGTGCAGGACAGTAAAGCTGTGTGGGATGTGGAGGAATCCAGGCGCCATCTCTTAGTTTGAAAACAGGAGCCTTTGATTGGACATACTTAAATGCCCGCTCAATTTGATTTCGATAATCCTTCGCATCTGCGGCAATCTCATCTGCGCCCTTATAGCCTATACTTTGAAGCGCCTTAGCAGCCGAATTAAGACCAGCATGAAAATAGCCGTTTGAACAGAAATAATACGAAAATACTTCCCAGTCAGCCATTGCTCCAGGAGGGTTCAATCCGTATTCAGGGAGTTTTTCACCTTTTGCATCAAGCTTCTTAGTTATATTGCGCTGACGCATAATCCAATCACAAACACGCGCAACTTCCGATGCATTTTTCTTCATCCACTCTGTATCATTATACAATTCAAAAAACTCACCAAGAATCCATAAATGCCATCCGGTACCCATCAGCGTATACAATGGGCGAATGTATCCTTCTTCATTATATAGGGATATAAAGTAATCAAATGACCTGCGTGCAAATTCTTCCTGACCCATAAACTCCATGCCGCGGACTACAGATTGCGCCTCACTATCAAGCGGCCCATAGTTAATTGATCCAACCCAAGGAGATATAAGCTTATTATCGACATTTCTTGCAGCCAGCCAGCAATGAACCTGAGAAGCCATAATAACATTCTTCAGCAGTTTGTCTGGAATATCGAACTGCATAGCAGGAGCCATTACCTTTTTCCAGTATTTTTCTGTATCAGATACAAGGCCGTCAGTAATCTTGATAGATGAAAGATCCTCTGAATCTATCTCCCAACCTGGAATATAAACATAGCACTTCACTTGTGATTTTGGCTTCAAATTGCCTTTTAGGGTAAGCGCTCCATTTTTTAGAACAGACTCGAATCCGACAAGACCCTCAGTATTTACTGCTGCCAATGCTTTATCTGGTTCATGAGCAATAACACCAAAATCAGTAAGCCTAACATCCATCTTTTTAGCGGATAGGACATCGCCGATAAAATCCAGAGCAAGTGAGGCTTCAGTATCCTTTTTACCTGGATTCTCCATTGTTATCTCTGCTACAAAAAGCGGTTTCTCGTTATACCATACTGGCATATCTGCCGCTGTATTTTTTTCATATGGAGCAACATACGAACGCTGCTTATATACAATTCCGCCGTCTTTAACAGTTATAACAGGTATTGGCATCCAATCATTCTGCAGCTTTCTTTTTAGTTTATTTGCTTTTCCGCTTCCAAATATTGGTACAATGCAGCAATTATAATATCCGCCCTGTTGATGAATTAAATTGTTGAAGTGTTCTGATTGTTCAAACTCAATCATTCCATTGCGTTGAACTACATATTTGCGATTGCTGCCAGCCAGTGATAGCATTGTCGGGCCTGTATCTGCGCGTTTTGGATGCAGCTTTTCCATCGCTTGAGCAAGTGTTTGGTCAGGCATGCTTCTTACTTGCTCGAGGATTGTTTTCTTTTTAGCTATCTTCTTTTTGTATTCTTCTAAACTCACTTTTGCTGGAATACTTGTTGCAAACAAGCTGTAATCTGGCACATAAACACATGGGTTAGCCAAGATATCATCTACTGCAACAGCTATATCACCAGTAGGCAGCTTTAAACGAATAACAGTTCTATCGAATTTCAAATATTTTGTATCGTTATAACGAATTTTCAGCTTAAGGGGTTTTGAAACATCATTCCATACACTTGTTGTTGCGTCACCATCTGATGTGCTGATATAGCCATTATACATCTCAACATTTGCCTGCTTACCAGCTTCAACATTCTCCATTTGAAGTTGAATATCGGCGGTTTCAACCTTAGATGATGTAATAGCAGTCATTGATTTTACAATTATTGGCTTTTCAGCGCCATCAAAAAC
>JAPXND010000086.1:0-11364 GCA_033808695.1 Armatimonadota bacterium | reverse complement strand
ATTCATTCTTGCGCCCTCTATAAAGGCTTGACCAAGTTCTTCCGCTATGCGGTTTGCTCTATTTTCCGCACATTCCGTTTCGGTGGATGTAACCTTCATTATTTCAACATCGGTAATGCTTAATGCATATGCCGAGGAATCCGGAACCGGTTTAGCGTTAACCTTCATATAGGTAGTTACAAGCCTGCGATTGATGGGAAGATTAAGTTTATTCATCTCATCTATTATTTGTTTTGCTCTTATCTGAGCCGGTGGGTGAGTTGCAAATATTCCGTATGTTATTTGGGGCTTGCGTATTTCATCACGGGCAAGCCGTTCCATAAAAGTAAGCATTCCGGCAGGATTGTATTTTGTACCTGCCATATAGTGAACTGCCGTTCTATCAGCATCAAACTCGGCTTTTTGGCCGTATGCGCTCAGTTTAGCAACACTTACCAGCTGTGCAGCTTGAGCCAGATTTCCAAGATCTCCGCTCTTGGCGCCTAAACCTGCAGCCAGCAAAATTCCTATGGCTGTAGCCATCATCTGTTTATCCTGCGATTTCATCAGAAACATTGCATGATGGTGAGCAGCATGGGCTATTTCATGAGCGATAACTCCTGCAAGTTCATCATCCGACTGAACATAATCAAGCAGACCTTTGTTCACATATATAAATCCGCCGGGGAGCGAAAAAGCGTTTATATCTTTATCATCAACTATTTTGAATGTATAATTAAATTGACTAACGGCAGCATCACCATAAGTTGCTTTTATTTCTTTTGTATTAGCAACGGATGCTATTGCATTGCCAACTGCCTGCACCCGTGCGTTTAGCGCTTCATCATCAATAATCTTTGATTCTTTCTCAACCTCGGCTGCTGCTTCTGTGCCTATCCTTATCTCCTCTTCCGGATTAACTTTGTAAGCGGCAAAAGACGGCTGCTGCTGCATGATGATGCCTGCAGCTAACAAAAAAGGAATAACTATATATATAAATCTGTGCCATACAGATGTTTTATGCTTTTCTACTCGTGATTTCATAATGCAGCTCCATAACTCAGAATGCACTTTTACATTCTGTACATATAAAGACGTAAATATGCATAGTATGGTTTCACAATCAAACCAATTGCTGTTTTAGTATACCACACAATAGACTTAATAATACAAAGAATTTATGTTATTATGGTTACACTATAACATAAATTTAAAGATTAGAGACAATTATGAAAATCCGACAGCTATTAGAAGATGAAATTGAAATATGCAGCAAAATTTATTCATCAGTATTTATCAATCCGCCGTATTACAACTTTTGGCCAACATCGCAGATATCGGCTATGCTGGCAGGGCTGTACAGCGTTGACCCTGAACATTGCTGGTGCATAGAAGTTGATGATGAGATTATAGGGTTTGCTTTTTGCACCGTATATGGCAGCTTTCGTGCTACAATTCATGAATTTGCAATAAAAACCGAGATGCAGGGAAAAGGGTTTGGCAGCGCTTTGATGGATTATATGCTTGCCGAATTTAAACAAGCCGGCATTGCTGCAGTAGATCTTTGCGCAAATAAAGATGCAAAGGCTTATAAGCTGTACAAAAAGTTTGGATTTGGCGCTGCAAAAAACTATCGCATTATGATTAAGGAAGTTTAGTAAACTAAACTTCCTTAACTAGACTATACTATTATTTACGAAACAACTATTAGCATTGCATGTTCATGAATCTAAAGCCGATCTTTATTTGGTTCATCAAAAAAGCCTCGCTCGGGCTGCTTCAGATCTTCCGGGATTCTGCCTCCATGTCCAAGCCCCGGAAAATTAGGCGGCCAACAACCATGATTGTGTAAAACCCACTGTTCAGCGCCACCTTTCATAGAACTTCTATAAGCTTCCAGCAATCTATCGGTGGTAACTTCCTCCAACTTGTTGGAGCTTTCTGCAGAGGTGTATTTATAATCTGAACATGCAGGTTCATCAATGTATACAGGCCCATCAAAATGCGATTTCAATCTTTTTACCAGGACATCCATTTTATCCCATTCCCAAAGACCTTTACCTCTGTGTTCATGATAAGAGAGAATATCCATTCCTGATTCTTTGGCATAGAGTGAAGCCTTTTCAGGTTCCATATATCCGGTAATTGAAGCCGTAAGTTTTATATCGGGGAATTCTTTTCTAAGTACAGCAAAGATATCTTTCAGTTCATCAATAGAAAGGTGTCCGCTTAAAAGAATAGGGTCATTGTGCTCATTGCCAACATCGAAGTAGAAATCTTTGGCGGTAAGCCCGCTTTTAACGATGAACCGCATAGTATTAAGCAATCCGGTTTTGTAGGCATCTATGGTTGTTCGTTTGTCTGATCCAAGGGTGTTTTCATATTTCGCCCAAAAGGTTACGTTAGTAATAAGTCCAAGACTTTTAGCATACTGCATCATTTCAACCAGACCATCGATTTCCGGTGTCAGATTGCCAGATTCATCGAATGTGGTGAATCCCGC
The DNA here is from genome assembly GCA_033808695.1 of Armatimonadota bacterium. Classification (GTDB taxonomy): domain Bacteria; phylum Armatimonadota; class UBA5829; order DTJY01; family DTJY01; genus JAPXND01. Next base: position 8,882 of record JAPXND010000086.1, on the reverse strand, counting down.
ATCATAAGGATTGAATCTGTTTGCAAACACTCTGATATTATTAAAGCCTGCAGCCTTTATAGCATCCAGCTGCTTTTTATAATCGGGAGCTTTATGACCGTTATAGAACGATATTCCAAGCATTTTTCTTGGAAGAGGCCAAACATCATTTTCGGTAATTTTTTCGGTTCTTTTCTTTTCATCAATTGTGATAGAGGCATCGGATTTTGACGGAATGTTAGTTTGGGACACAGACTCTTTTTTCATAGCTGTAGTCTCCGAATTTGTTTTCTCGCTATTATTGTCTGATGTAATATCTTCGCATCCCACAATAGCAACAAAAACGATTAAAAGCAACAGGTATTTCCACATATTAAACTGCCTTTCATACTTAAATTTATTTGCATTTACTATTGACTGCCATTATAAGTTTATCATACATAAAATGCATTATCAAGCATAATACGATTATTTATGTGTGTTAGTTACAATATATCCACGAAATAATTATGGTATTAAGAAGCAGAATGCTGACTATGAACAAAAAGAGGTGCATGTTAAGGAATCTAAGATAAGATTTGGGTGGAGTAAGGTGAACTACCCCTCCGCCTTAGAGCGGAATGGGTGTTATATGTTGACAATAGATGGTTTTATGTTCATAATGCATATACATATTACAAATATGAGTTATTATACAAAACTATTGAATAAATATAAGATAAATTGCATAGAATGTGAAATGCTAATATAGAATGTTATGCTTCAATTTACTCATCCTTTGTATTTAATATTGATTTTGCCTGCCTCATATCTTATGTATCATATGACAAAGCACAGCCTTGCCGATATGTCTGCGTTTCGCACACGGCTTTCTATCATACTGCGCTCCATAATCATGCTGCTGCTGATTCTTGCACTTGCCGGCGCAAGGATGGTGCTTAATGTATCCCAGCAAAGCGTGATATTTGCACTTGATGTATCAGACAGCATTCCCGGAGAAAAAATAAAAGAATCCATTAACTATATAAACAAAGCTCTTAAGGAGTTAAAACCAAATCAAAAAGCAGGAGTAATTGTATTTGGTGAAAACTCATCAGTTGAGCATTCGCTTGGGAATTTCAGAAATGTGGGGCATGTATACTCCAAGCCATTGACCTCCAATACAGACATTTCTCAGTCATTAGGATTGGCTATGGCTATGTTTCCTGAACAGAGCTCAAAGAAAATAGTTCTGCTTACAGACGGCAACGAGACACGCGGCAAATCTTTGGAGCAGGCTCTTATAGCAGGATCGAATAATATATCAATTGATACCATACCTATAATCAATCAAATATCTAACGATATATTGCTGGACAAGATGGTAAGTCCGCCTTCTGCAAAAATAGGTGAGCCTTTTGATTTAAAGATAATAGCTGTAGCAGATGAACCTGTTGCCGGAAATTTAAGATTAATCCGCAACGGCGAATACATAGATAATAAAAAAGTTACGCTTTCTAAGGGAAAGAATGTGCTTACATATAGGCAATCAATTAAGAAAGCTGGCAGTTACGAATATAAAGCAATATTAGATGCAGAAAATGATCCGCGCTCTGAGAACAATACAGCATTATCCTACACAATGGTTAAAGATAAACCCAAAGCATTATACATAGAAGGAACGCCCGGACAGAGCAAATATCTATCAGAAGCGCTTAATTTAAGCTGTGTAGAAACAGAAACAAGAGACAGATCGAGTATACCAACATCTATAACCGACATGCAGAAATATGATTTGATTATATTATCCGATATACCAGCTTGGCATATGATGCCTGAGCAGATGATGATGATAAAATCGGCTGTGAAGGATTTAGGCATAGGATTTGCTATGATTGGAGGCGATAACAGCTTTGGGGCGGGCGGATATTTTGACACCCCTATAGAAGAAACACTTCCGGTAGATATGTCAATCAGAAAATCAAAAATACTGCCATCGTTGTCTGTAGTGATAGTGATGGATAAATCGGGTTCTATGAGCGCTATTGAAGGCGGCGTTGAGAAGATAAGGCTTGCAAACGACGCAGCAGCATCGGTAGTAAAGCTTTTGCAGCCGATAGACAAGATTGGCGTTATTGTTTGTCATACGCGGCCGAGCATTGCAGTTCAACTGAAAAATGCATCAAATAAGGAAAGCATCTATTCGGAAATATCTACAATACGCGCAGAAGGCGGAGGCATTTCCGTTTTTCCATCATTAGATATGGCATACAATATGATAAAAAGCTCTAATACTATGCAGAAGCATATTATACTGCTTGCAGATGGCGCCGACTGTGATGATCAGGATGGAGCTGTACCGTTATCGAAAAAAATGGCGCAGGAGCGGATAACAATTTCAACTGTGGCAATAGGCGATGGTCCGCACACACAATTCTTGAAGGATGTTGCAGCTGCAGGACGAGGCGGTTTTTATCTGGCGCAACGCGCAAATGACCTTAAAGCCATATTTACAAAGGATGTTATGACGGTTTCTAAAACCTTGATTTATGAAGAGCCATTTATTCCAATCATAGATTTTACAGATCAGATAGCAGCCGGAATTGATGCAGCATCTGTTCCCCCGCTGCTTGGATATATATCAACAAGTCCAAAAGCTGCTGCCTCGATAGTCGCTCAATCGCCAAAAAAAGACCCCATATTAGCTGTATGGCAGTATGGATTAGGCAAATCGCTGGCATTTACATCAGACTGTAAAGCGCGATGGGGAGCAAGATGGGTGGAATGGAATGATTACGGGCGATTCTGGTCGCAGTCTTTAAGATCCATAATGAAGCAGAGCGCTCCCGTAGACTATCAAACAATGGTTGAAATAGAGGGCGGAAAAGGTCATGTTGTTATAGATGCAATCAGTCCTAAAGGTGAATTTAGAAACATGCTGAATTTCTCCGGTTCGATAGTCAATCCAGACATGACAAGCAGTCCGTTACACATAGAGCAAACCGAGCCCGGACGTTATGAGGCGGATTTTACAGCAAGCAGTGTAGGGACATATGTTATAAGCGCCAAAGAGAATGGATTGAAAGACTCATCGGTTAGTATAAATTCAGTAAGCATACCATATCCGCAGGAATATAAAAATTCATCTCCAAATTTAAATCTGCTGAGGCAGATAGCATCTGAGACCAAGGGACAATACAATCCTGAACCAAAGACGATAATGACGCAGAACTTTCGCAAATCGCGCTCATATACAGATTTATGGTGGGTTTTTACACTAATTGCTGTATTGCTTCTTCCATTTGATATAGCAGTGCGAAGGATAGCTATTGATCCAGAACAGGCACCGGCATTCTTTAGGTCTTATGTGAAAAAAATATCGCCGAGAAGAACCAAGAAGCCGACGATTGCAGCAGATTCCGCATATACCGATTCTTTGCTGAAAGTTAAAGATAAGAGATTGAAAGCAAAAGCCAAAACAGAAATATTTATACAGCCAAAAGCTGCGGTCAATGAACCCAAGAAAGAAACAGCAAAGAAACCAGCTGAGGAACGCAGCGCCGCCAAAGCTGATATTCATGCAGATGCTGATGAACAGTATACATCAAGGCTTTTGGATGTAAAACGCAAAAGGGAGAAACAGGACGACCGAAATTGACATTCAATAATTGCATCACATAAACCCATGTGATAAAATTGTTCAAATATACAAATGGATACACACATGCCTGAAATAAATACTATTTTAGCTACCGACTGCGGCAGCACCACAACAAAAGCTATTCTTATAGAGAAGTTGGACGGCGTTTACCACCTGATTGTACGCGGTGAAGCCCCCACAACTGTTGAAGCTCCTTTTGATGATGTTACGGTTGGCGTAATAAATGCCGTCCGCGAGGTGGAGGAGCTTTCCGGAAGAAAGATTCTTAAAAACGGTCTTATCAGCGTTCCATCAGACGAGAAGACGGGAGTTGACCTGTATTTATCTACATCAAGTGCAGGCGGCGGACTTCAGATGACTGTAGCCGGCGTAGTGAAATCTATGAGTGCAGAGAGCGCAGAACGGGCGGCTTTGGGCGCAGGTGCAATAATCATAGATACAATATCGGTTGATGACGGCAGAAAGGATTTTGAGAAGGTACAGCGGATTAGAGAGCTTCGACCTGATATGATTTTGATGTCCGGCGGTACAGATGGAGGAACAGTAGTTCACCTTGTTGAAATCGCCGAGATGCTGCTTTCAGCCGACCCAAAACCAAGACTTGGAACAGGTTTAAAGCTTCCGGTAATATATGCCGGAAACAAGGATGCAGCAAGCGCCGTTTCTGATGTTCTGGCAGATAAAGTGGATTTGAAGGTGGTGGATAATCTGCGTCCTACACTGGATAGAGAGAATCTGCATCCAGCAAGAGAGGCTATACATGAGCTGTTTTTGCAGCATGTAATGCAGCAGGCTCCGGGTTATGGGAAGCTGATGACCTGGACGAGCAAAGGCATTATGTCTACCCCTAATGCGGTGGGAAAAATAATTGAAACGATAGCCGAACAGAATAAAATCAATGTTTTGGCGGTGGATATAGGCGGTGCAACTACAGATGTATTTTCTGTTTTCAACGGGGTTTATACCAGAACAGTAAGCGCAAATTTGGGAATGAGTTATTCCATATGCAACGTTATGGCTGAAGCCGGGATAGAGAACATTAAGAGATGGATTCCATTTGAGAGTGCGAATATACGGAACGAGCTCAGGAACAAGATGGTACGACCGACAACAATTCCTCAAACTTTGAACGATCTTTACTTGGAGCAGGCAGTTGCAAGAGAAGCGCTTAGGCTGGCATTTATACATCACAAATCACTTGCAAGAGAGCTTAAGGGCGTACAGCAGGTAAGAACTATAGGAGATGCACTGTCTCAAGATACCACAGGCAAAACTCTGGTCAACATGATGGATTTGGATATGATTGTAGGAAGCGGCGGCGTATTAAGTCATGCGCCATTACGTCAGCAGTCTGCATTTATGATGTTAGATGCATATCAGCCGGAGGGTATAACGGCGCTGGCGGTAGATTCCATATTCATGATGCCTCAGCTTGGGATACTATCCACCATAATGCCGCAAGCTGCATCAGAGGTATTCAACAGCGACTGTCTTGTCAAGCTGGGCACATGCATAGCGCCCGTAGGAACCGGCAAAGCGGGTGGATTGGTCTGCCGTATAGAAATCGATGGTGAATCGATAGATGTAAAATATGGCAGCATACAGGTATTGCCTATGGCGGTTGGAGAGAAGAAAACAGTAAAGATATATCCATCTAAGAGTTTTAATGCGGGTTCCGGCAAAGGACGAGAGCATACAGCGGAGATAGAAGGCGGCATTGTGGGGGTTATCATTGATGGGCGCGGGCGTCCATTCCAGATAGCAGCAGATGATGCTGACCGCATATCGAAGCTGCGCGGATGGTATAATGCATTCGGGCTTGAAATATAGGAGTATAGGAGATTCAGCATGTCTACGGCATATACACCAGGTTTGAAGGTAACTCCAAAGACTACGATAAGGAAGACCAGAAGACTCCCTCTTAAGGGAGAGGTTGTTGTTAAGGCTGGAGATATGGTGCAGCCAGAGGCAGTCATCGCCGGAACAGAACTTCCCGGGATAATGCAGACAGTGCGCGTGAGTGAAATTCTTGGGATTGAGCCGAGCGACATAGAGAAGTATCTGAAGGTAAATGAAGGAGATGAAGTAGAACGCGGCGCCTTATTGGCGGAGACGAAGTCGTTTTTTGGGTTGTTGAAGAACGAGTGTAAATCGCCCATTAATGGGAAGGTTGAGCTGATATCTACAATCACGGGGAATGTGAGCATCAGATACAAGCCTACACCGGTAGAGGTAAAAGCGTATATCAATGGCAAGGTAATAGAGGTCATTCCGAATGAAGGTGTAGTGATAGAGACTGCAGGTGCACTGATTCAGGGGATATTCGGGATTGGAGGAGAACAGCTGGGTGAAATCAAGGTTTTAGCTGAATCGCCTGATGATATCATAGATGAATCGCGGATTACGGATGACTCTGCCGGCAAAGTGATAGTCGCAGGCGCAAATGCAGCAGGCAGCGCTATAAGGAAAGCTGCACAGATTGGTGTAAAGGGAATAGTAACCGGCGGAATAATTGACAAAGACCTGGTAGACTTTCTTGGATATGACATTGGCGTTGCAATCACGGGGCATGAGAAGATAGATATATCAATCATAGCCACGGAAGGATTTGGGATTATTCCAATGGCGGAACGGACATTCAATCTGCTGAAATCGCTGGAGGGACAGCAGGCATCTATCAATGGGGCTACCCAGATACGCGCCGGAGTTATTCGCCCGGAGATTATTGTTCCATCCGGTGAAGGTGATACATCTGAGGCATTTGACGAAGAGCAAACGCTTGATATTGGAGTGCGGATACGGGTGATAAGATCGCCATATTTCGGCTTGCTGGGAAGAGTTGCGGCGCTTCCAACAGAATCCGCTGTTTTAGAATCCGGGGCAAGAGTGCGCATTTTAGAAGCAAAATTAGACAGCGGGGATACAGTAACAGTTCCGCGAGCCAATGTGGAAATTATTCATGAGTAATACGGCATATTCCACACTTACTGCACAGAATCAATCCGCTGTTTTGCGGCTTATTCAACAAGAGCTGAAAGCCGATGATATCTCCGGCTGCGACTTCTACAGCAAAGTACTTCTTGACCCAAACTTTAGACAAGATTTGGCTGTAACTGCATGCATTGATGGTGAAACAGCAGGATTTATGTATGGCGTTATTCGCAGGGGAGCGATTGAAGATGCCGAGTCTGATACCGATAAGGGATGGATAACCCTTATGGCAGTGAATTCACGATTCCATCGCCGCGGGATTGGGTCGGAGATGCTAAGCCGCTTGCTGGAGGTGTTTGCATCCAACAACATCAAATCGGTGTGGGTTTCACCGTATGCGCCTAACTATTTCACACCCGGGGTGGATAAAAAGGCTTATCCCGCTGCATTGCAGTTCCTTAAGAAGCACGGATTCACAGCTGTATATGAACCGCTGAGCATGGAACTGCCGCTTGATGGTTTTGTTCTGCCAGAGCAGGCAAAGGAGAACGATAAGAATCTTGCATCAAACGGGACAGTTATTGAAGAGTTCGACAGCAGGCATATAATTCCGCTGATGGAGCTGCTGCGCGACTGCTTTCCCGGCGACTGGCAGCGGATTCTTCGCAGCAGTATACAGGCATGCATGCAGAACAAAAACCCTGATATCCATATCTTAACTGCGATGAAAGACGGCGTATGTCTGGGGTTTTGCCAGCACAATCGTGAACGCTTCGGTCCATTTGGCGTAAGGTCTTCTGAGAGAGGAAATGGGATAGGAGCATCTATTCTGTTCAGATGTTTGGAAAGGATGAAGCAATCCGGACTGGAGAAGGCGTGGTTTATGTGGACGGATGACCGGGCAGCGCGGTTGTATTCACGGGCGGGATTCAGGGAGACACGTCGGTTTACTGTGATGAGGCGTAATCTTGAGTAACCCCCCATTTTAGTATAAGGGCGATAATCCACCTTCAGCATTGAAAGACTTCCAAATGCCGTTCATCATACGGCGGTTCAACATAACTTCAAGGCATGGCGTTATACTAAAAAAGCAGGCGATGTTTCCATCACCTGCTGCTAAGTGTTTATTTCCTTGTTGTAACAGCCTTTACCACATCCGACTTGTTGTTGTCGAATTCGGATGTTGCTGTCATGTTCAGGGTGAAGGTTTCATCTATCGGAACTGTTGAGTTCGGACGCACCAGCGCATATACTCCAGATGTATCGCCGGCGTTCAGATTCAAACTATAGCCGGCGTTTATTACATCATTCGTTACATTGGTTGTTGTTCCAAATTGATAGTAGTTTACCGTCCAACCATTTGCTGACCCGGGACCTTGTATCTTTATCGTGTCATTAGCATTGCCTGTGTTGTATACTCTAAACAGATACATCGCATTCCTATTTGCCAATACATCCAAGCTTTTGGTCTGACCCGTTCCGTCATCGTTAATGATTCCATAACCTATGTAGTCCGTATCCGTGGAGGCTTTGATGAGAAAATCGGGTTTTGCATATGCAGGATACTCTGTTACTGCCTTCACTGTGTCACTACTGGCCGGGCTGCCTGTTGATGTTGCTTTTACATACAGCGTGTTTGCGCTTCCTGCTGCGACTGTGGCATCCGGCATTACCATTGCATATACGCCTGTGGTTCCTCCGGGGGCAAGCTTTGGAGTTCTCCATCCCGCGCCCGTTACATCATTTGTTACATCGGTTGTTGTGCCGAAGATATAGTATTTAACATCCCATCCGTCTGATGATGCAGGACCGGTTATTATAAACGAATCATCCGATATACCTCTGTTGTATACACGGAAGAGATACATTATAGGTTTTTTTCTGATTCCATTCTGGCTTCTTGTCTGGTCTGTTCCATCGTTGTTGTAGATATCTTGACCGATGTATGATGCATCCGTTCCAGCTTTTATTGCCATATCCGCTTTGTATGGAACTTGTGCAAATACATCATCAACTCCATTTGCATCATTGGCAGCAAGGTCGGATGCACTAGATGTAAATGCTATAACGGAGCCATCATTGTTAATTGCCGGAGATGTACTAGCCTGGCTGCCTGCAGAACCGCTGAGGTTTACGCTTACCAGCTTTACGCTGCCATCATTTAGATTTTTTACATAAATATCATCTGCGGCATTATTATCTTTATATGTGAAGTTTGAAGCTGCCGATGTGAATACCACGTATGTTCCATCTCCGCTTATTGCCGGCTGACGGCTTGCGCCATTCCCTTGAACTCCATTTTCCAAGACGCTTATCATATACACAACCGATA
>JAPXND010000085.1:0-11477 GCA_033808695.1 Armatimonadota bacterium | reverse complement strand
CAGGACGAAGCAAGGCAATACTTGTAGTTCCAATAGTTGGGTTTTTATTTATATTATCTATTCTGCTTACTTCAATCATTGCTATTGCCAGCCATTATCGATCTTCATTAATAGATGCTGAAAAAATATCAGTCATTTGGGATTCTATAGGCATCTTAGTGCCTGTTATTATATCTATTTTGGCTTTTACACTAATTTACAAAATAATGCCAGCAAGAAAGATGGGTTTTGCTGCTCCGTTAATTGGCGGAATTACAGCAGGATTACTGTTTGAAATAGCCAAAAACTTATACAAATTATTTGTTGCAAACTTTGCCAAATACGACCTTGCTTATGGTTCACTGGGAACAGTGGTGTTATTCATATTTTGGACATACTATGTTTCATCTATAACGATTTTAGGCGCCGAGGTTGCATCGGTCTATCTATCAAACATGGAAAAGAAAAAATCTAAGTATAATGATAGTAATATCCAATTAGCCAAAGATGAAAATCCTGTTTAGCGCCAATATCAGTCTGCAATAATATCCGCTGTCTCATTCATTGTATTTTTTAACCTGACTATAACTCTTTCCTTGCCTAATACAGCCATAGTCTCGAATAAACCAGGCCCTACCGTTCTGCCAGTAACTGCCATACGAATGGGATGTATAACCTGCCCGCCAGATATATTTAATTCATCACCTGCAATACGAACAGCTTCTTCTACATTCTCGGCAGTGAAACCAATAACATCATTTAGGTGTTTTATAACATTGCTGATCAGTGCAGGCACATAATCCTTACTCAGCCATTTCTTTACACCCTTTTCATCATATTTAAGTTCATTCTTAAAGAAAAACTCCGTATGATCCACAACCTGTGCAAGAGTCTTTAACTTTTCTTTTACAAGAGCGATTACAGTTCTAACATACTGATTTTCATTATCATTAAGCGCATCACTTATCAGTCCTGCATCTTTTAAAAATGGAATACACAGATCAATAATTCTATCTGGTTCAGAGTTTCTTATACATACGCCATTCATCCACTCAAGTTTTGACACATCAAAAACAGCAGGATGATTAACTATACCTGATATATCAAAACGGTTTATCAATTCATCTATTGTGAACAGCTCTTGGTCATCACCAGGCGACCATCCTAACAGTGCAACAAAATTAATCATTGCTTCCGGTAGAAATCCTTTGTCTCTGTAATCAAGAAATCTTACTGCACCATGACGTTTGCTAAGTTTGCTTTTATCAGTTCCAAGAATTAATGGTGGATGCACCCATACAGGCGGATTCCATCCCATTGATTCATACAAAAGCATGTGTTTCGGGGTGCTCGATATCCACTCTTCACCTCTGATTACATGTGTAATCTCCATATAATGATCATCAATTACACTTGCGAAATGATATGTAGGATATCCATCAGATTTTAGTATTACAAAATCATCAAGCAATTTGTTTTCAAATGTTATTTCTCCGCGAACCGCATCTGTAAACACCGTTGTACCGGAATCCGGCACTTTGAAGCGGATAACATATGGCACTCCATTTTCAATGTTTTGATTGATCTCCTCTTTTGAGAGCAGATAACATTTGCGATCATATCCGGTAGGTTTTTTCTCAGCCTCCTGGTTTTTACGCATTTCAGCAAGACGGTCAGGAGTGCAGAAACAATAATAAGCGCTGCCATTCTTGATTAATTTGGATGCTGCCTCTTTATATAAATCAAGTCGTTGTGATTGAAAATATGGTTCATGCGGTCCCCCTACTTCCGGACCTTCATCCCATTGCATGCCAAGCCATCGCAAGCTTTCCATTATCTCTTCTAAGGCGCCAGGTACAAGACGTGCCTGGTCGGTATCTTCAATTCTTAATATAAATGAACCGCCAAAATGTTTTCGTAGAAGCCAATCATACATAGCAGTTCTTATGTTGCCTATGTGCGCAAAACCGGTGGGGCTTGGAGCATATCTTACTCTAACTTGATTCATATTGTGCATCTCCTAAAAAAGATGGAGCAAAAGGACTTCTCCCCTGCTCCATCCTTATCTATAAGCTATATATTTTAATTATCTTTTTATATATTTTCGTTTTGCCTTTTTAAATCCCTGATCTTCTTTCTTTTCATCAAACTGCCAAAGATTAGATTTTGGCCGTTGATAGAACGCATAGTAAGAGCTAAGAATTGATGCTGCCATGCGTCTAGTTGTTTTTCGAACTATGTTTAATTCGGTGAACAAAGAGACAAATGTTATGCCTTTTCTGTGAAATCTCATTATTATGCAAAGGATGTCAAATGTTGAGAGATTTTCAGACTCTGCTTTCTCTTTTAGAGCAAGAAGATCATCTATTCTGCTTTGTGTAATTGCAAGATCTGGATCGGCCTCATTGTTGTATGCAATTTTAAACTCATCAGGCTTTTCAGTCTTTTCAATCTCAAATACTGCTCCAGATTCATGCATTTCATCCGGAAATATATCATCCATTCCATAGATTAACCCGGTGTTTCTGTTGATCCAAATATCATGTTTGCTTGAATCAGATATAAAGGCAAACTGCATTATGTTGCTTCCTGCAGGGAAAAAGTTAGATGGAATTCTGCATAACGGATAAACACCAGTTTGTTTGTGCAATGCTGTAAACACCATTCTTGCTGATTGTTCTTCATCTTTAAATTCATTAGCAACATCAGAATCATTCAGATCTAATATAAGCGGATTATCCAACTCTGCTGGAAGATTATCCTCTAATCCTTCATCTTCAAGCTCTATATCAATTTTTTCGCCTTCAGGAGTTTCAAAATCGAATTCCTGAATTTCAAAGCCTTTGGGAACATCATATATGAAATTAGGAATGCTCACAGTCATAGTCCATCTATCAGTACCCAGCCATGTAAATCGCGAATCAGCTTTCATTGAATCAGATAATCCATCTGCTGCAATTTGATATATTTGATCTCTTGCAGATATCTCAAAAATGTTCTCAAGGATGGATGGCAAGCGAGCGGCCCCCTTTGATTCTACAATCTGAGCAACTTCATCAAGATCACGTTCAGATACATTAAGTGACAATGTTGGAGCTGTATCTCCCTCAACTTCTTCATTTTTGGTTGGAATTGTTACCTGGCTTTCATCAATCTCATCAACAAGTGAATCTGCCATTTTTTCTAATAACTTATCATATTCTTTTATATTTGATTTAGAGGCCCAAGAATTATCAGACATCCATACAAACTCGTCTGATTCATACAGACTGTTAAACATTTCTATTGAACTGAATTCATCTCCTAAGGCTTTAAACAAAATGAAGCTTACAGCCTTGCTGTCAACAGGATGCTTAATTTTTTTTCTTATTGCCTGAAATATCTTCAAATAGTCATTAGATTCCAAATTAATATCATCAATTTTTGATTTGATTTTTTCAACCACTTCAAGATTGATATCGTTGTCAAAGATTATATCCTCATCAAGATCTGATGTTTGCATTAAAAGCCAATTTGCATGTCCATAATTATTATCTGTTGTTTTGAAATACTTATTTTCATTGGCTAAAATTCGTTCTAACATTTGATAATAATACTCAGGCGAGCGTTCATATACACTGGATATTTCTTGTGCTATCTGTTCAACAGAAATAGGACAGCCATACATTGATATGATTTCGTTTAGCACCCTTTCAACGGTCCTTTGCTTATCCTCATATCGAGCTTCTAAATCCCATCGACGGTCAATTTGAGCGAAACGTGGACTTGATGATAATACATGCTTTAACAATTTGGCGCTGTATTTGGAATTGTTGATAGTATCTAATATTTCACCTGATCGCATTGGTTTGCCGTTCATAAGGATAGCTCTATACGCTTGATCCTCCAGGTATCTTATATGCTTTTCAACATTGCTTCTATTATCCGGACTTGTTATTTCCAATATGCACCTCCTATATCTCATAATTTTTATATTCAAATCAATTCTGCAGCCAAATCATATGGTTTTGCATCAATTATTTTTGCATTTATAAAACTGCCAATGCTTACATTGCAATTATTTTTGTTTATATATATTAATCCATCTATTTCAGGAGCATCACGATAAGAGCGTCCTATTATTTGTTTGTCACCTATAGATTCTACCAACACCTTCATTGTTTTTCCAATTAATGATCTGTTTATTTCAAGAGATACTTTCTGCTGCATTTTCATCAATTTGTCATATCTTGTATCTATTGTTTTAGGTGAAACCTGCTTTTTAATATCTGATGCAGGTGTTCCGTCTTCCCGCGAATATTTGAAAACTCCTGCTCTATCAAACCTGATTGTTTGGATAAAATCAATAAGATCGTTGAATTCATCGCCAGTTTCAGATGGAAAACCGACTATAAATGATGTTCTTAGTGAGATATCCGGACACTTTTGGCGTATACGATTGAAAAGTTCAATATATTCTTCTCTTGTCCCTTCACGGTTCATTAACTTCAGCATTCTATTTGCACTATGTTGAAGAGGAATATCAATATATTTACATATTCTACTATTATATGAGATTACATCTATCAGTTCATCTGTAATTCGTGTTGGATAACAATACAGTAGCCGTATCCACTCAATCCCATTTATCTCAGATATATCATTTAATAAATCATGCAGATTATAAGAAGCTTCAAGGTCATTGCCGTATCGAGTTATATCCTGCGCTACTATATTTAATTCTTTTACACCTTTGTCAACAAGGCATTTCGCTTCATTAAGTATATCCGCTTTTTTTCTGCTGGCAAATCTTCCCCTTATATCAGGAATAGCACAGTATGAACATCTGTTATCGCATCCATCGGCAATCCTTAGGTATGCTGTCCAACTGTTTGTGGAAAGAATTCTCTTATTGTTCTTCGTCCACCAGGAATCATTTCTTTCCAGATCAGATATTTTATTTCCATTAAGAATTTTTAATATTTTTTCTGATAATTTATTAGCCTTGCCTAAACCAATAAATGCATCAACTTCTTTAATTTCTTCTGCAAGCTCTGCACCATATCGCTGAACTAGACATCCAGTAACAATAACCGCTTTGCATTTATCCTGTTTGTATTGTATAGCATTCAATATTGTATATACTGATTCTTCTTTTGCACTTTCAATAAAGCCACAGGTATTAATTATCAATACATCGGCATCAGATTCATCTGTTGTTATTTCATATTCATCAGATAAACACCCCAGCATTTCTTCAGAATCCACAGTATTTTTGGGGCAGCCTAAGCTTATAATTCCTATTTTTGCCATAAGACATTTTTGCTTTCTTACTGAAAATCTTCATCTATTGTCAGAGGCTCGTTTTCATTAATCCGATTGCTTCCACCGAATATTCTGTCAACATCGTCTTTACCTATCAATACCTCTCTAGGTTTTGCTCCATCCAAAGGTCCAACAATGCCCTGCTCTTCCATTGTGTCAACAATTCTGGCAGCACGTGTATATCCTATTTTGAAACGCCTCTGGAGCATAGAAGTCGATGCTGACCCGCTAGTTACTATCAATCTAACTGCAGACTCATACAATTCATCGGTTGATGCATCGTCAATTCCTCCACCGCCAGAACCAGCTTCACCAATTTGAATAGGTACCATTGTGTAGTCAGGAAGCTCCTGCTCCTTCAAATGCTTTACAAGGTTTTCTATTTCAGTATCAGTTACAAGACATCCTTGTATTCTTGTTGGCTTGTTAGAATCAATAGGCTTAAAAAGCATATCTCCTCTGCCAATCAATCTTTCCGCTCCGCCCTGATCGAGTATTGTTCTGCTGTCAGTTTGAGAGTTGACTGCAAATGATATTCTTGATGAAATGTTTGCCTTAATAGTTCCTGTTACTACATCAACTGAAGGCCTTTGTGTTGCTATAACCAAATGTATACCCGCTGCTCTTGCAAGCTGAGCAATACGAAAGATGGCAAATTCTATATCTGGTCCTGCCTGCATCATCAGGTCGGCAAGCTCATCAACAACTATTACAATATATGGAAGTCTCTCTTCCGGTTTTGCTTTTTTATTATATCCAGTAAAGTCTTTTGTTCCCGCAGCAACAAACATATCATACCTATGTTCCATCTCCTTCATTGCTGACCTTAGAATTCCTGCAGCCTGCTTAACATCCCTTACAACAGGAGTTATGAGATGAGGTATGCCATCATACATACTCAATTCAACACGTTTAGGATCTATAAGAATAAACTTCACTTCCCGCGGAGTTGCTCTGAATAATATTCCCGCAATAAGGGCATTTATACATACGCTTTTTCCAGAGTTGGTTGCACCTGCGATAAGCATATGTGGCATTTTTGTAAGATCTGCATATCTTGGCACTCCTGCCACATCTTTTCCCAGCGGGAATGTAAGTTTAGTAGGCGCATTCCAAAACTGCTCATTGTCGATAACCTCGCGCAATGTAACCGTAGCAGGATTGTCGTTTGGAACCTCCACACCAATTGCCGATTTGCCGGGAATTGGCGCCTCAACTCTTACGTCAATAGCTGCAAGTGACATAGCAAGGTTATCTGCAAGGCTTACAATTTTGCTCACTTTGATTCCTGGTGCAAGCTGGATTTCATATCTTGTAACTGTTGGACCGTTGCTTACTTCTACAACATCAGCATCGATATTGAATTCATCGAGAGTCTGCTCTATTCTATCAATTTTGTAATTAAGCTCTGCTTGCGCACGTTTTGGCTGAGGCTGCGGTTCCTTCAATATTGTTATAGGAGGAAACTTGTAGTCTGCCTCTACCTGCTGAATTTTTGCATTGTTTGTTTTCTTTTTATTATCTACTTCTCCATTATTATATTCATTTATTTTAATCTGTTGTTTAGGCTCTTCTTTTTCTGTCGTTAAATCCGATTTTGAATCATTCTTTTTGAACACTGAAAGCAAACTCGGTTTACTCTTCTTTTTTAAATTTTCAGCATTTTCAATTGTTTTAGCAGTCTTTCTTGGATTATATTGAGTTTCATCCTCAGAATTATATCTGTTTCTTTTTGAAGCGGAATTATTGATATTCTTAACACTGCTTACCATAGAAGTTATATTCTTGCCGGTTATTAAAATCAATGATACTATTAAACTAACAGCAAGAACTATATGATTGCCAATATTTCCGAACACCTTTGTTAATACAAGCGCTAAACCAAAACCTAAGTATCCGCCGCCATTTGTTAAATTGCTGAGATATATTGGATTATTAGCTCTGTCATTGTATATTGAAAGAATATCAGGTGTTTTATAAAGCTGCGCCCAGGATATTAATACCGCAAATAATAATATAAAGCCTACCATCTTTCTTTTTGTTGTTAGGATTTCTGTACCAGTGATTAGATAATACCCAGAAAGAATTAAAACGAAAGGTACAATAAAAGAACCAAGACCTGTAATGGTTTTAAGGCCAATTCCCAGTCCTTTTACTATAAAACCTGATTCAGGCCAAAATAGACCAATCAGAAGTAAGATTCCAAGGGTAGCGACCCCAATACCCGCCAGGTCTTGTATCAGCGGATCATCAATGGGCTTTTGACGCGACTTAACCATATATTAATGCGCCCCCTAATATAAGTATATCAGACACAAGGCTCTCGGTCAAGTTGATCTTTTTTCATCTATTAGTAAAGAATTATACACTGCAAGCACTTTTTCTACCATTTCAGCAGGAGTAAATCTTTTAGAATTCTCAACTGCTGATTCAGATAATTTCTTCATAAGTGCATCATCATCAATTATTTTTGATATTTTATCTGAAAAATCCTGAACTGTGTTATCAGTTAAATATCCGTCTTCGGTATCTGTTATCATTTCTGGTGTACCGCCGGCATTTACACCAACACATGGCAATCCGGCTTGAAGCGCCTCACATAAAACAAGTCCCTGCGTATCTGTTAAAGATGGAAACGCAAATAAATCGCCAGCTGAATAATAGTTTACAATATTCTCACGAGAAATTGCTCCTGTTAGAATGATTCTGCTGCTATATTTAGATCTGTTTTTAGCTTGTTGACAATGGACTTCTGCAGGACCGTTCCCAACAATCATTAATCGCAAATTTGGGTGATTTGATGCAAGCAGCTCAAATGAATCAAACAGAAGCTTTAGATTCTTCTCTTTAGCAAGCCGTCCAACATAGAGTATTAACTTTGAATCAGCTGGAATATCATACATTCCTCTTACTTCTTTTCTGCCATGGTCACTTCTATACATATTCTTTGCAAGTCCAGTTGAAATGGGATATATAGGTTTATTTATTCCATATTCCTGCAATAATTTTAATACTTGAACAGAAGGTGTAATTACAGAATCGCATGAATTATAGTAATTATACATTAATTTAATTATGAACATTTTTGTAATAGTTTTAGGAGCAAGAGGAAAGTAATGTGCATATTCAGCGTATTTTGTATGATTTGTTGACACCACAGGAATTCTAAGCGACCGAGCAAGTTTTAACCCAAGCCAACCAAGCTGCCAACACGTATGGGTGTGTATTATATCCAGATTCAAACCCTTCACTTTTTTTGATATTCCAGGATAAATTGGATAAGGTATTGGATATTCGGGTTCTACAAAAGTTCTAAACGATGATAAGCGAATCACATTATCGCCTGCATCCTTATATCCTTTATACTTAGGAGCAACGATGTATACCTCATGCCCTAATCGAATAAGCTCATCTGAGAGTGTAGAAATTGAAACAGCTACTCCATTTTTGATAGGCAGATAGCTTTCACTAAACATTCCAATTTTCATTTTCATCCATTTTCAATTAGTATTTTGTCTCCGATTTTTAAATCGGATTGATTAATTGTACCTGCTGGTAATTCTATTACACATTTGGAAGCATTGATATGCTTTGATATTCTGTTTTTGCCCAAATTCTCTGTTGCTGCAATCACAATATTTTGTTCATCAATAAAAATTATATCAATAGGAAACCTCATAAAGTAAGTGTGGATTTGCTTGCATTTAGGAAAAATCATTGCTGAACCAGAATCAAAGCTTTTCTTACCGATCAATCCTTTAAGCTGTTTCCAAAAACTCTTTGCTTCTTTTGCCATATCTGCTATAACATAATCATTTTTCACATTTATAATTTTCAATGAATAACATCCCCATGTATTCACACAGAATAGCATATCAAACTGCAAATCTATGATATGAACATTGCATCTCCAAAACTGAGAAAACGATACTTTTCCGACTTAGCCAATTCATATGCATTCAATACATTCTCTCTGCCTGCAAATGCCGATATAAGCATAAGTAATGTTGATTTTGGCATATGGAAATTGGTTACTATACCATCAATGATCTTAAAATCATATCCGGGTGTAATAAACAAATCTGTTTCCATTTTAACTGGTGCAACTTTTTTTTGACCTATTGCAGCGCTTTCCAAAACTCTTGCAGTTGTAGTTCCGACAGCTATAATTCTGCCTTTAGCCGAATTTATCATTTCAGCTGCTGTTTCCGACAACAAAATGCTTTCTTTATGCATAATATGGCCATTGATATTTTCAGTTCTCACAGGTCTGAATGTAGCAATTCCAACATGTAATGTTACAAAAGCAACTTGAATCCCCTTCAGTTTTATCTCCTTAAGGAATTCTTGTGTAAAATGAAATCCGGCTGTAGGTGCAGCTGCAGATCCCGGATTTTCTGCATACACAGTTTGATATCTTGACGAGTCTTCTAATTTTTTATGCACATATGGCGGTAAAGGCACCTGTCCACATTTAGATATTATATCCGGAATATCGTTACTTGTACCAAAATCAATTATCTTGTTGCCAGATTCAGTACCGCTTAATACAGTTGCTTTTAATCCATACTCATCAAATATTATCTCAGTCTGCTCATGAAGCCTACGTGCTGGTCTTAATACTGCTTCCCATATGTTGCTTTCGATATTTCTTATCAAAAGTGCTTCAACTTTTGCTCCAGATAATTTAGAGCCATATAATCTAACCGCACTCACACGCGTATCGTTCATTACAAGCAAATCATCCTGTTTAAGATAATCTAGTAAATCCAGAAAGCTTTTATGTAAAACAGCGCCAGACTTTCTATCAAGCACAAGAAGTCTGGATTGTTCTCTTCTTTCTGGTGGTGTTTGAGCAATTAATTCCGCAGGCAGAATGTAATCAAAATCACTTAGGAGCATATATTGTATAGTATCTTTTCTTCTACTTTTGCACTGAATTCATCTTGGTTTTATAAATACCCATCTCTATGTTGGCTTCATTCTGCATAATGACAGATTCCTCAAGATAATGACCCTTTTCCGTCTCGAAGTATGAAACTAGAAATCCGCATGCCTGCGATAATAGATTTATCGCCAATACAGCATGAGGGTGAGCATCTATATAGGCTTCTGGTGCTTTTTCTGCATCAACAAGGCGTGATAGTGAGTCGATATGTGATAGAGATTCTTTAGATGATTTATAATATTCTTCGCGTGAAATTCTCTGTCTTGCAAAATCAGAATTATCAGCTTGAATGGTATTATATATTCTTTTAAATTCGCCCTGTATAATTTGCGATATTACAGGATATCTGTTGTTTTTATCTGTTGACAAAAGCAGCATGTTTTCAATTTGATACTGATATGCTCTGTCATAATCTTTTTTTGCATAGTAGAGATTATACAGTCTCTCCTTAGCTGCTGGGTTTGTATTAGAAATCTTTTCAGCATCAAGATATGCCTTTTCAGCATCAGCAATTCTAGATTGATTCCAAAAAATATCACCTTTGCTTAAATAAGCTTCTATATTATTAGGTTCAATCCTTGTCAACTCATTTAATAATTCACTTGCTTCCTGTATATCACCTTTATCAACGTAAAGCTTTATCAAACTATTATAAAGACTACTGTTATTTTTTTCAAATAAAATAGCTCTTTTGTATTCACTTATAGCTTGTTCCGGCATATCCATTTTAAGATACAATTCAGCCAAACCCATTCGCAAATCAATCCGCTTTGGCTGAAGATTTACAGTCTGACGTAATTCTTGAATAGCATTTGGAATGTCATTAATTTTTATAAATTCACCGGAAAGCTGTAAATGCTGTTCAACCTCAGCTTGAATATCACGAATCTTTTTAGAATCGGAAGCCGGGGTTTGTCCATCAATTGGCTGCCCGGTTCTCATTGATAATACCTCTTGTTGACCAAATATATTTATTAATATTTGAGAAACCATAGAACTGCTTGCATTGAAAATGGCATCTTTTGTTGAAGCTTCAACTCGCGGGCCTTCGGTAGTTGTTATCTCACTTTCAGCGGTCGAACTAAACTTTTGTTCTGTTTTAAGGTTATATAAATCAAACTTGATATCTACTATATCAGATACTTCACCTTGCATTCGAACTGCATAATCAGCATTTAAGGCCTTAGCGATTAATATTGCATTTTCTTCATTAGCAAATCCATCAATAACTATCTGGCTTATCTTT